>DATHMO010000282.1:0-7401 GCA_035486995.1 Bryobacteraceae bacterium | reverse complement strand
AGGCGGTGAACAGCGCCCCTAAGCCGAATACGGCCGCGGACAATCGTACAACGGAACTTTTGCGCATTAGCGAAAAGTATATCAACTTCGCTGCAGCAAGGGTCGGAGCTCGCGGACCGATTTCAGGCGTTCCAGATTCATCGTGCTCTGGATGAGCTTGTCGCAGCGTTCAGCGCCCAGAACCGGCGTCATCAGGTCGCGCGCTTTCGCGATCACTTCTTCACGCGGCATTGGATTTTCGGCGGTGCCACGCACGGCCTTCACGGTTTCGGTGAGATGCGATCCGTCCACCAGCGTTACCTCGACGATGGCTTCGCGAGCCGGCAAATGATGTTCGAGTTCAGCATCGGGAATGAGCTGCACTTTGGCGCGCTGCTTCAAAACTGTGGCATCCTGCATACGAGCTTTATCGTGGGCGGCTTTAAACGACGCGGTCTTGTCGAGCAGCATCACCGCCACCATGTGCTGCATACAAATGTCCGGCATCTCGCGATTGCTCACCAGCGATGCTTCGCTAGTGGCGACGTGGATGGTGACCGCCTGCACTTGATCCGCTTCGAACGGCCGCCGCTTGAGAATGGTTTCGAGCGCGTCGAGTGGAGCTTGGATCGGGGAGCCCACGGTCCATTTCTTGATGTTGGTGCGCGTGATCTCGTAACGTTCGCCGAGTTTGTCGATGAGTTTGCCGGGATCGGCCTGCGGCGCATAATCCAGAAGGAAATTGTCCTGGCCCGAGAGAACGTCGTCGACGCCGGTGGCTCCATCTTGAACCAGCAACGCCGCTGTGACGCCGTTGCGCGCAGGCATTCCCGCAAAGAGAAACGCCTTCTCGATGTGGTCCGTATCGCGCTGCCAGGTTTTGATTCCCGAAGCTTGCTGCGACGCATAGTCGATCAGCCAGCGCATCTGCTGTTGGTTCAAACTCGCAGCGCAGCCGGCCGCGGCTGCTGAACCGAACGTGCCGGCGAGCGCGTGGGTGCTGATGTGTGTCGCGGTTTGAAAACCGCCGACGCCGATGGTCATCGTGACGCGGGTTCCAACGTCGTAGCCGAGCGCGACGGCGCGCAGAAATCGCGGGCCATCGATATTAAACTGCTCGCCGCAAGCAAGCGCCGCGGGCACAACCGAAGCGCCGGGGTGGGATTCCGATGGCGCATGCGAATCGTCCGTTTCATCCGAGTGCGCGAGCATGGCGTTCGAGAACGCAGCTTCGATGGCGCCACAAACCACATCCGACGCCGCGACCGTCGCAGTCTTTTCCGCCGAATGCGCTCGGGCAAACTTAATCGCGAAGAGACCAGGTGCAAGCTCGGATCCGGAGACCATGGCGGCGAAAGTATCCAGGATGTGCTGCTTGGTCGCTTCGAGCGCCTGCGCCGGCAGCGGACCGGTGCCGGCTTCCGTCATATACGAACTCAGCCGGGCCATGGTCGGGCTGATGGGCGACACTGCCGCACGCACCGGAATCGCAGCAGCCGCTGCAGTCAGAAGAACGCTTCGCCGCGTAACATCACTTGATTTCATTTCGAAAAACCACGCCGCCTTTCATAACGAATTTCACGCGCTGCATTTCGGTAATGTCAGCCAGCGGATCGCCCGAGACCGCGATCAGGTCGGCATACTTCCCCGCTTCCACGCTGCCCACCTGCTTGCCCAATTCGAAACTGAGACTTTCGGCGGCGGAGCTTGTAGCCATCTGCAACGCCTGCGCAGGGGTCATGCCCCACTTCACGTAATAGGCGAACTGGAAAGCTTGCACTCCATGGCCGCCGGTGTATGCCCCGCTCCCGAAAACTTCCTTGACCCCCGCCGCGACCAGCCGCTTGAAACTCATTTCGGTGAGACGAAAGCGAGTGGTGTGTCCGCCGCTGGCCTTAAGATCGCGCCCTTCCATGTCGCCGATCAGATCCCACAGAGTCTGGATCACCGGGCGCTGCGTCCCATCCCACAGCGGCTTCTTGAACCATCGGATGGTCTCGTCGTCGAGACCTTCGGCGCCCGTGACACCAACAATCACGTGCATCGGCATGTCGACGCCCGCTTCGAGACAATTGCGTAAACCTTCGCCGCCATAGGCGTGGCACGCGACGCGCAGTCCACGGCGATGCGCTTCGTCGACAATCGCCTGATTCTCTTCGAGCGTGAGCGACGGCACGTTGATCATCTTGCCGTCGGGCGTGAATGCGCCCGCACCGGCGGGATCGGGATAACCGCCTCCTTCATAGTCTTCAGTGTCGTAAATCTTGATCCAATCCACGCCATAGTGCGAATGTTCGCGCACGGCGGCGCGCGCCAGCCACGGTGAATTGACGTCGCCCGAGAGCTGCCATGTATTGGGACCAGCGCTTTGCCCGAACGGACTGACCACCGAAGGCGCGGGATAATAGCCGGCGGCGCGCGGATTCAACTGCGGCCCCGAGACCTGGAGGCGCGGCCCCGGCACCTGCCCTTTGTTAATCGCGTCGCGCAGCTCGACGGTTGCGTATGTGAAGGGCGATCCCATGTCCTGCAGCGTGGTGAATCCGGCGTTGAGATCCTTCAGCGCATAGTTCAGGCCGGAGAACGCGGCGCGCGCGTCGTTAGGCTGCTGATCCTGCATGAGGTGAACGTGGCGATCGATCAGGCCCGGCAAGACTGTCGCTCGGCTGAGATCGATCACTTGGGCGCCTGCCGGAATCTGGATGCGATCGGCGGGGCCGACGGCGGTGATTCGATCGCCCTTCATTAGAATTACCTGATCCTTGAGCATTGCGCCGGACTTGGAATCGAACAAGCGGCCGGCGCGGATGGCGACGCCTTGCGCAGGCGGTGGCTGCATATCCATGTGAGAAGCGTCGAAGGGTCCGGCTTCGGGGCGAGGGCCCTGAGCTTGAAGTTGAATGACTGCGAAAGTAAGTGCGATAAGCCGAGTTCGCATGTGCGTCCTCGGGTCAGTATATCGTGCGGCTCAGCTCGGAAGCAGTTCGAGGCCTGTGTTATATGCGGCGGTGAATTCGTCAAGCCCGTGCGACCCGCCATTCACCAGGCGACGAGCTTCGCGCAGATCGCCCACTGATAGCGCAGCCCGGATTCGCTCTTCGTGGGCCTTCAAGAAGCTGGCGAGCAAGCGTGCGGCGACTTCAGGATCGTTGGCCAGGTCGGGATTCTCGATAAGTTGCTCGCCCCCGTGCAGCGCGTAGTTGGCGCGGCCTGTGAGCTGAACGAAGCCGCGGCCCCTGAAGCGCTCGCCGTCGGGCGCGCCGAGGTTCCCGAGATCGACACGAGAATCGTAGAGGTCGAACGGATGGCCCCCGGGCGACGTATTAAACCGGCTTCCGAATTCGCTGATAGGCACGAACGATCCTGTTTCCGCGCGAATGGTGGCCAGCGCCATGAGGATCATCGGTTTGTCGGCGAGTTGCACTGCTTCGAGCGCACTCAGGACGCAAGGCAGGTTCGATTCGAGATGTTCGCGCCGCGCGCCGGGAACGATCCGGGCGGCAATATCGATCGTTATTTCAGGGGTTACTTCGGGCGTCATTCCTGCCGCCAGTGTAAGCCCGGATGTTGCTTCTCGCGCCGCTGCGATCGCGCCAAGTCCCTCACGGCAAGGGAAAACGAAAAAACGAAGCCAGTGATCGGATTCTTGCGAACCCTAATCTGCCCTGGCACGTATTAGTTTCCATGAGATCCCTGAAGCAGGTTTTCCGGCGATTCGGGCGCGCTCCGATGTTTACCTCCATCGCGCTCATCACACTGGCGCTCGGCATCGGCGCCAACACAGCCATCTTCAGCGTGGTCAACGGCGTTCTGATTAAGCCGCTGCCATATCCTAAGGCCGAGCAGCTGGCCGGGGTCTGGCACTCGGCACCGGGTATCACGGGATTCCCAGGAGACGTTAATTGCTCGCCGACGATGTATTTCACTTATCGCGAGGAGAATCGCACCTTCCAGGATTTCGGCGTGTGGTCGCTCGATGGGGGCACCGTGACCGGCATGGGCGAGCCGGAGCAGGTGCTGGCAATGGATTTCACTTATGGCGTCCTGAATGCCTTGGGAACCCAGCCGGTATCCGGCCGATGGTTTTCCGAATCCGACGACCAGCCCGGGGCGACCGCAACCGTGATCCTGACTTACGGCTATTGGCAGCGGCGATTCGGCGGCAGCCCCTCCACGATTGGGCGCAGTCTCGTAGTAGACGGCAAGCCGCGCACGATCATCGGCGTGATGCCGCAAGGCTTCCGCTTCGGGAACCTGCCCGCGGATCTGATTTTTCCAGCGCAACTTGAACGCAATAAGCTTTTCTTGGGACAGTTTAACTATCAAGGCGTGGCGCGCTTGAGGCCTGGCGTCACGCTCCAGCAAGCCAATGCCGACGTGGCGCGAATGATTCCCATTTGGCTCAAATCCTGGCCGCCCGCTCCCGGATTTAGTCGTGACCTCTTTGAGAACGCGCATTTCGGCCCGAAGGTCCAACCATTGAAGCAGGAGGTAGTGGGCGATATTGGACCCACGTTGTGGGTGTTGATGGGAACCATCGGGCTGGTGTTGCTGATCGCTTGCGCGAATGTCGCCAACCTGCTTCTGGTGCGCGCCGAAAGCAGACAGCAGGAACTCGCCGTGCGGGCCGCGCTGGGCGCCGGATGGGGTCGTATAGCGCGCGAGATGCTGCTCGAAAGCCTGACGCTGGGGGTGCTGGGCGGGGCGTTGGGACTGGCGCTGGCCTACGGCGCGCTGCGCGTGTTGGTCGTCAAAGGCCCGCAGACCTTGCCGCGGCTCGCTGAAATCGGCATAGATCCGCTGGTGTTGGGATTCACGCTCGTTGTGTCGCTGCTCGCGGGGTTTTTCTTCGGCTTGATTCCCGCGATCAAATACGCCGGCCCACAGGTGGCATTCGCCTTGCGCGGCGGAGGTCGAACCATGAGCCACGGGCGTGAACGCCATCGCGCTCGGAACACGCTGGTGATTGTGCAAGTGGCGCTGGCATTGGTCCTGCTGATCGGTTCCGGTTTGATGATCCGAACCTTCCAGGCATTGCGCAGCGTCCAGCCTGGATTCACGCATCCCGAGCAGGTTCAACTCCTCAGGATTTCGATTCCAGACACGCAGGTGAAGGAACCCGAACGAGTGATGCGGATGGAGAATGACATGCTGGACAAGCTGGCTGCGATTCCCGGCGTTAAATCGGCAGCGCTGGCGAGTGGCGCTCCGCTCGAAGGCTTTGGAGGCAATGACGTGCTCTATGCTCGCGACAAAACGTATGCGACGGGCCAAATCCCTCCCATCCGCGCTTTTCGCAACGTCACGCCGGGCTTCTTCAAAACGGACGGCACGGCATTGATCGCGGGCCGCGATTACTCCTGGACGGATCTCTATGACAAGCGCCGCGTCGCCATCGTCTCCGAGAATCTGGCGCGCGAGCTGTGGGGCTCCCCCGCAGCCGCCATCGGCAAGCAGGTGCGGACCGGTCTCAAGGACGATTGGCGCGAAGTTGTCGGCGTGGTGGCGGACGTATACGACCGAGGCGTGGATCAAAAGGCGCCCGCCATGGCCTATTGGCCGGCCCTCATGGACAACTTCGAGTTGGAGCCGGTGCTCGTGACGCGCTCAGCGGTATTCGTGATTCGGACCGATCGGGCGGGCACGCAGAGCTTCATTGAAGCCGCCAAGCAGGCAATCTGGTCCCAGGATCCGAACGCGCCGGTGTTCCTGGTGAGGACGCTCGGCGAGGTCTACGATCAGTCCATGGCGCGCACGTCGTTCACCCTGGTGCTGCTCGGGATCGCGGGCGCGATGGCCCTGTTGCTGGGCGTGATCGGAATTTACGGCGTGATCGCATACGCCGTGACCCAGCGGACGCGCGAGATCGGAATTCGTATGGCGCTGGGCGCCGAAGCTCGCGGATTGCAGGGCATGTTTGTGCGGCAGGGTTTGCTGTTGGCGGCGGTGGGGGCGCTGCTAGGCCTGGTGGCGGCTGCCGGGCTCACTCGTCTAATGTCGTCTCTGCTGTTTAAGACTGCGGCGCTCGATCCAATTACCTACGCCGCCGTGTCGGCGATCTTGATTGCTGCTGCCGCACTCGCGAGTTATTTCCCGGCGCGCCGGGCGACGGCGGTGGATCCGGTGGAGGCGCTGCGGACGGAATAGTCTACATTGACAAATTGATTCTTACCTGTTAATTTAGTTTTAGAAGGTAAGAACAATGCAAGTAAGAGAAAAGTCTATCCGCGTTGCCGACGAGGCTTGGCTGGGATTGGCGTTATTGCAGCACGAGCATCCGGAACGTGAATCATTCACGGCGCGGGAAATTCTCGATCGGGTGAAGGCAGAAAAAGCCACTGATGAACTTCGGGCGGGCGTCCAGCCCCACATTTACCTTCACAACGTCGCCAACGCCGATCCGAACCCTGCTAAGTACCGAATGTTCTATAAGTTACCAGGCGATACTTACCGCCTGTATCGCCCCACCGATACAGCCCATTCCGCC
Organism: Bryobacteraceae bacterium; assembly: GCA_035486995.1. Lineage (GTDB taxonomy): Bacteria > Acidobacteriota > Terriglobia > Bryobacterales > Bryobacteraceae > Palsa-89. The sequence goes on along the minus strand of DATHMO010000282.1, from coordinate 935 downwards.
CGGAAAGGCAAGATGCGTCCGGCGCGCGAGGAACTGCCCGCCAAGTATCATTACCTGCTCGATTGGTATGAGCACGAATATTGCGGCAAGCAGAGCGTTGTGAACGAGGAAGACGATCCGATCCTGCGAATGTGGGGGGTTGGAAAGGAAATTTGGGCCGACACTAACGCTGACGACTACGTTCGGGACCTGCGGTCGAATTGGTATGGAACTGACGATGACTCCAAAGCGGCCAACTCCTAACTCTGGCAGACAATCGTGGCCAACATTTTCTGGGATACAAACCTGTTCATATATTTGGTGGAGGCCAATCCCGAATTTGGACCAGCCGTAAAAGACCTGCGGCGTAGAATGCTGCACCGGAACGACCGCCTCTTCACCAGCACAATGACAATCGGTGAAGTCCTGGTGAAGCCGGTTGCTAGCGGCAATCGGGCATTGGCCGCTCGATATCGGGAATTCCTCGCGCCCCCACAAGTCAGCGTCGCCACTTTTGATTTGGCCGCCGCGGAAGCCTACGCGATTATTCGCAACGATCGTACGATTCGGCCCGGGGATGCAATTCAACTGGCTTGTGCCGCCGCCGCCGAAATAGATCTCTTCATCACGAACGATGGCCGTCTCAACAGGAAGAATGTCCCCGGAATCAAATTCATCTCAAGCCTGCAGGATGCGCCCATTTGACGGTATACAATGGCTGGCGGAGCATTATGGCTAAAACATGGATCGTAGTCGGTATCCTGGGGCTCACGCTGGGATGCGCGTTGTGCGCACAGAGCGGAAAAAGCTCAACCTGTGACCGGGCATGTCTCGAAGGCTTAGTCGATCAGTATCTCGACGCGATGACCGCGCACGATCCAAAGCTTGCGCCACTGGCGAAAAACATCAAGTTCACCGAGGACGGACAGAAGTTGGTGATTCCCGACGGGCTGTGG
>DATHMO010000281.1:0-6790 GCA_035486995.1 Bryobacteraceae bacterium | reverse complement strand
GGGTCCTGGCCGACGGGCCGCCGCATCCGACGGCCGAGGTGGTCGACGCCAAGGATCTCGCGGCGCGGGCATAGCGACGGCGGCGGGCCGCCGCGGGCACCTCCGGCCCGGTCTCAGCTCGGGCGGCTCGGGACCTCCTGGATCATCCAGCCGTTGCCGTCGGGATCGCTGAAGGAGAGGAACGAGCGGTAGCTGCGATGTTCGGGATCCGGACCACTGGCGCGGACTCGCCCAAATAGATAAGGCTGGTCCGGGCCAGAATACACACCGCCGCCGTCGTGGAACACCTCGGTGGGGTTAGCGCCGTGCGCGATGAGTTCGGCGCGCGCAGCCTGGATGTCGGAGACGATCAAGTATAGTCCCTGAGCTGAGCCGGGAGCGGCCCCGGTGACGTTCTTGCCGAAGATGATTGAGCCTCCGGAGCCCGGCGGCGTGAACTGGATCACCCGGAAGTCGCTTCCGTTGTCGTAGTCGGCGTCGAGCCTCCACCCGAGCCTGCCGTAAAACTCTTTCGCGCGGTCGACATCGGATACCGGGATGACGACTAATTCGAATTTCATGTCCACTCTCGCCGCTGTCGCGTCGTTAGTTCCGCTCATGCTTTCCTCCTGGCGCTCATTTTACACGCGGCGCAGCGATCTGACGAAGCACAAACTGGTTATTTGGAAGCTTCTGGTTCCAATGCTTCCACAGTTCGCGGCGGCGTCTTTCAATGGAAGCGGCCTCATCAGCTAGTCCAACGCGGCCGAGAATCGCACTGACTGCGGCATAGTGGCCGGAAAGATGATAGGCATCTTCCAAATCATTCCAGGGATCTGGGTTCGATGCCATAACTTTGGCCAGCAGTTCTCGATAAACCTGAGCAGCTTTTTCCAATTGCCCTGTTTCCGCGTACTGGTCCGCTGAGGCTCGCATGACAATATCGGACTCGCCGCCCAGCGTAATCTTGTCGGCGGGATAGTCCTTGGTTTCTCGCAACAAGCTGAAGGCGCGCTCGATTCCCTGTCTGGCTTCGTTTTCCCGGTGCAACCGGCGCAACGAGTACGACGAATCGGCGAGGAGCATAGCATCTTCCCGCTTGGATTCGTCGTTGCTATTTCTGGCTTTGTGTATGGTCTCGATGGATCGGTCATAGGCACCCATCGCCTCCTGCGGGCTGCGTTCGGCCAGGATAGTACCGAGTTGCCGTCCCACTTCCGCGAAAAAAATACGGCCGTGATTGTCATCCGGATCGTTGTCGACCATTTCCCGAGCGATGTCGAATGCTCTCCGGATTGGTTGGGCAGCCTCGGCGGAACGATTGAGATTCACCTCCCCGGGATCTCCCAGGATCGATCCTTCGCGCCACAAGGCGAGAGCAAGATTTGCACGTTGCCAGGTTTTTTCCTTATCCGCAAGGAGTTGTTCCTGGATCTTTCGCGATTCTTGAATGGACTCCAGCGCTCCTTCGAGGTCTCCCGAGTCGCGAAGCGCCACGGCCATAATGCCAAGCGCGAGGCTGCGCTGCGGGGCGGCCGAGGCGAGCGATTGCGAGATCTCAACAGCGCGCCGGGCATAGCGAATGGTGTCCGCGTACCGGTGATTCTCATCGAACGCAACTGCGATGTTGCCGTACATGAATGCAGCTTCGCGGATTTCCCAGGCCCCGAGTCCACCATCGGCGGTGTAACGGTCGAGCTGTTCGGCCGCCTTACGAGCTTCGACGAGCGATTCGTCGGGCCGATTCTGCATGGAAGCCAGAGCCATGCGATCGTGCGCCACGGTGGCCGACGTGAGGAGCGCCCGCGGATACTTGGAATCAACCTTCAAAACAGATTCCACAAATGCGTCGGCCTTCTTCAGGCTCTCTTCAGCCTCCGCGAATTGTCCCAGGTTCGAATTGACCGGCACACCCTGGATCTGGGCCAATTGAAGATACGCGCTACCGATTTCCATGGCGAGGCCCTTGTCCCCGCGAGTCTCGGCGCCCACTCGTTTCAGGTATTCCAGAGACGTCGATACGATCAATTCACGAGCCTTGGTATTTCCCGGCGTATTGCGGATTTGCGCATCGATGTCGAAGAGCTTGTTAGCCAGTTCGCGAACCAGCAGGAATCGTTGTTCCGCAATCGCGCGCTCGCGATTTGCGATGTATACACCTGCCAGCAAACTGGTGATCACGATTGCGGCTGCCGCTAGCGGGAGCCAGAATCGTCGTATGAACTTGCGGGCGCGGTATGCCAAGTCACCCTTGCGAGCTCGGATGGGCCGTGATGCAAGGAACGACTCCAGGTCTTCGGCAAACTGTTCCGCCGTAGCGTAGCGCTCCTGCGGGTCTTTCCGTAGGGCCTTCATCAGAATAATCTCCAGGTCGCCCTTCAGAGACGGCATCCACTTGCTCGGGCGTGTCGCTTCGCGGGTGCAGATGGCGGCTAGGATTGCTTCCGGCGAACCGTGGTCAACTTCATACCGCGGCTTGCGGGTCAGCAAGCGATAGAGCACCGCGCCCAAGGAATATATGTCGGTGGCTGTACTGACGGCCCCGCCCGTTATTTGTTCTGGACTGGCGTATTCCGGCGTCAACATCCTCAAGCCGGTGGAGGTGGAATCAGTTCTGAGATAGATCAGCTTGGCAATGCCGAAATCCAGCAACTTCGGTTCGCCATCCTCGCTGACCAGAATATTGGTGGGCTTTAGGTCGCGATGGACGATGAGGTTGCGGTGCAGGTATGCGACGGCCGTACAGACTTGGACAAACAATGCAATTGTTTTGCGGACCGGAAGTTCGTTGGTAAATGCGTCGATCGGTCTTCCGTCAACGTATTCCATCGCCAGGAACGGCTGACCATCCTCCAAATGGCCCGCATCAAGGAGACGCGCTACGTTGGGATGGGCAAGGGTGGCGAGGATCTGGCGCTCCTGAAGAAAACGCTCGCGCTCCAGATAATCAGCGCCAGGCCGGAGCAATTTTACTGCGACCTGTTGGGTCACTTCGCCGTCCGCGCGTTGCGCCAAGTAGACGGCGCCCATTCCGCCGCGGCCGATGAGACGGACCAGTACGTAGGGTCCGCACCTTTGGCCTGCTTTTTCGAGATGGCCCAGTGTGCGTTGGGCGGCGAGCTCAATATCGCGTTGCAGCAACCCGCTGGCGCTCGGATCGAAAGCCAGCAACTTCTCTACTTCGCGCCGGGTTTGCTGATCGACGCCATGCCGGGCGAAGTACTGTTCTCGCGCGGCCGGAGGCAGGTCGGCCAGTTCGTGAAACAAATCTTCCAGCCGGCTATTCACTCAGCCATCTCTTGGCGCAACCAGGCTTGCGCCAGCCGCAACTCGCGCCGGACCACGTGCACGGAAATGGCGAGGACTTCGGCGGACTCCTCCGCGGTCATGCCGCCAAAGAATCGCATCTCCACCAAGCGTGCCTTTCGTGGATCGTCGTGCGCCAGCCGTTCCAGAGCTTCGTCAATCGCCAGCAGGGACTTGTCGGGCTGCTGGCCAATGTCAGGGAGTTCGGCGAGCTGGACTTCCTCTGACGCGCTCCGCTTGGCGGCGGCCCGGCTTCGAGCCGAGTCGACCAGGACCTGGCGCATCAGCCGCGAGGCGATTGCGTAGAAGTGCGCCCGGTTTTCGTAGGAGGGATGATTTCCTCCGGAAAGCCGCAGAAAAGCCTCATGGACCAGAGCCGTTGTTTCGAGGGAAACTTCTCGTCCTTCGCGGCGTAAATGTGCTGAAGCCAGCTTCTTGAGCTGGTCGTAAACCATGGGTATCACGGCGTGCATGGCTTGCTCATCGCCCTGGTGAACGCGTTGCAGGAGTTCAGTGATTTCCACGGCAGTTGCCATTATCTCAGGGCGGGAGCGAAGTCGCAGCTTTCCCGTAGTACCCCGTTCCTGTGTTCCGCCGTAGACGGACGAAAATCACCCGAGGAATCCGCAGACCAATATAGGGAGACTCGTGCGAAGGGGCTCCGCGGGTAATCCTTGGAGGATAAATGACGAGATGTAAAGAAGTTGGCCCCTTGATAACAATCTGGTCCACAGCAGCGGGAATGGCTGCGGAGTGCGGGGCCTTGTTGACAGCGGGAGCTTTTGTACCGGCAGCGATGGCTGATCCGGTTCTACCTGCCTATACAGTTGGAGGAGAATGCAGTGCCGGTCCGGATTTTGTGGCTCCTGATCCGTTCTGCTCCCAGAGTCCGGGCATCAAAAACTCCCCGGTAGCTATCCCTGAGCCAGGTACCGTGCTCCTCATCTTCGCGCTCTCGCCGCTCGTGTTGCTCGCGCGCCGATTTCGTGCAGTCTGAGCGAACCCTCCGCGTCCCTCGTGATCCCAGTACTGTTTTTCGCCTTAGATGGACGAAAATCACGCGACGAATCCGCAGATCATTACAGGGAGCTCGTGCGGAGGGGTTCCACGGTTAGTCCTCGGAGGAGGAGAAATATGAAACACAAAGAGATTGGCGTATTGATAGCAATCTTGGCCACGGCGACGAGTGCGGCTCCGCAATCGCTGCCCAACCTGTTCCCGCTCCCCAATGGCAGCGGGCTGTTGGAGACATACAACATCAACAATGCTCCTATCAGTTTACGGGGAGCCTTCTTTCAATCACTGGGGACGAACGGGAGATCTTGTTCCTCCTGCCACCTGCCTACGGAAGGTTGGAGCGTGTCCGCGGCCGAGATCCAGTTGCGGTTCCTTCTGACACAAGGTCTGGACCCTATCTTCCGGACTAACGACGGTTCGAACTGCAACCAGAATATAAATACTTCAACCTTGGAGGGGCGGCGCCAGGCTTATAGCCTTTTGCTGAGCCGAGGACTGATTCGCATCGCGTTGGCCGTGCCTGCGGGCGCCGAGTTTAGCGTGGCGAATGTGAGTAATCCTTACGGCTGCAACGATACCTCGACGCTCTCCATGTACCGCCGTCCGTTGCCTGCGACCAACCTGGAGTTCCTCAGCACGGTGATGTGGGATGGGCGCGAGTCCACTCCGCCAACTACACAGAAGATCACTTACCCGAATACGGGGCAGTTGCTGGTGGATCTGGCTCAACAGGCGATCGATGCCACGACAATACATGCGCAAGGAGCCGTGCCTACACCTGCTCAAGTGCAGGACATCGTCAATTTCGAGACATCCTTGCGGACTGCCCAGGCGTACGACTACCGCGCGGGCGCTTTGAACGGCAATGGAGCAACCGGCGGCCCCGTCGCGCTTGCGTCACAGCCATTCTTCGTGGGGATCAACGATTCGTTTCCCGCCAGCTTTGGTTTCAACCCAACGGGCGCAGCGTTTAATCCCAATATCTTCACTTTGTTTACGGCTTGGGCGAATTCGCGCTCTAGCGCGCAGGCCAGCATTGCCCGGGGTGAAGCGCTCTTCAATTCAAAGCCAATCACCATTTCCGGTGTCGCGGGAATCAACGACGTCGTCGGGCTTCCGGCTTCGTTTTCCGGAACTTGTGGAACTTGTCACGATACACCCAACGTCGGCAATCACTCCGTTTCAGCGCCGTTGAACATTGGAGTGGCGGACGTGACCAGCCCCTTGAATGTCACTTATCTCCCGGTGTTCACGTTGGTGAACAATACGACCAACGAAACCGTGCAAACCACGGATCCAGGGCGCGCGTTGATCACCGGGAAGTGGGCGGACATCGGCAAACTCAAGGGGCCAATTCTTCGCGGGCTTGCCAGCCGTGCGCCGTACTTTCACAATGGCTCGGCCGCCAGCCTGCAGGACGTGCTGGTCTTCTACGACCAGCGGTTTAACATCGGATTTACGACCCAGGAAGAGACCGATCTGGTCGCGTTCCTGAACACACTCTGACCGCCCTTTACTCGAGGTGCCGCTGCGTTTTTGCGAATCGGCTGTCCCGCTATGGGATGAGGCTGTCCATTTCCAGGCGGCGTGCGGCGGAACGATGGAAAGGAGTATAGTTGTGTTGAGTAGTAAGAAACACTCCCGAGGAGATCACAATGAAGACAATCGCTGCATTCGCTTTGATGACCGTCGGATTCGCCGGCAGTGTTATGGCTGCGGAATTCAAGGGCTTCGTGATGGATGAGAAATGCTCCACCGTGGCGGCAATGAAGGGCGATACCGCATGCGCGCAAAAGTGCGTTAAGGGGGGCTCGCCGGCGGTCCTGGTGACCGATGCCGGGAAGGTCTACAAGATCGCCAATCAAGACAAGGTCATGGATAGCGTGGGACAGACCGTCACCTTGAACGCGAAGCTGAAGGGTGATACGCTCACCGTCGCTAGCGTAAAGTAGCCTGTAAACAGATCCTGCGTGTTGGCGGCAATGACGCGACCCGCGGGTTAATTGCGCGATCTTGCTGGCCTTGTATTCGCCTCTAGCGGCGCAGTGGCTGCACTATCTGACACCCGGCGTTCCCCGCTCCCGATGGCAAGCCGGACTTGACAGCTCCCGCGCCGCGCACCAGCGACGGTAAGCCCGATTTTTCGGGGTATGGATCACGGGGAATTCAGTGCCCTGCGATCCAACGAAAGGTCGCGATTTGCTGGACTGCGACGCCGAACTCCCGATCGCGCTGGAGGCCATCGATATTGGGCCGAGCCCAACCGTGGGCGGCAGCCTTGGTCAAGCAGCGGATGGAGAGCCAGGGCAAGGACGATCCACACACGCAGGGCCCCTGAGTGTTCCGGCGGGCTTCCGCATCTTCAGAAGTTTGTGCAAGCCTCTTGGGCTCCTGCTCAGCGTACACCAAGCCTTGGACAGTTACGTTCAAACAAGCCTTCGTGCCTGATACGGAGCTGCTGGACGAGATCTGTTTGGAAAATGAAAAG
>DATHMO010000280.1:0-20369 GCA_035486995.1 Bryobacteraceae bacterium | reverse complement strand
TCGGGCTGCTGCGTGATGAACCTGGCTTGACCGGGTTCCAATTTCTTCCGCCAACCCGCCCGCACATATGCCGTTCGCAATAGTGCAACTCTGATGCCGATTTCTGCCGCAGCGCGCAGAATCTGTTTCGCGAGCAGGTTGCGATCGTCATACGGCGTGCCGTCAGGGGCGTGATGCAGATAGTGGAATTCGCCGACGGCGGTGATCCCCCAGAGCGCCATTTCGAGGAACGCCATTCTGGCCGCGCAGTAAACGTCATCGGGAGAGAGCCGCAGCGCAGCATGATACATCGCTTCCCGCCACGTCCAGAAGGTGTCCTTGACGGCCTTGGTCCGATATTCGGTCCGCGCCCGAATCACGCGTTGGAAGGTGTGAGAATGCACGTTCACAAGACCGGGCAGCAGCGCGCGGTTCGGAAGCCGCTGAGCTTTTGCGAGATCAGCTTCGGTATTTCCAAAGCGAGTGATGCGCCCGTTCTGATCGGCGAAGAGCGCGATGCCACTCTCGAACTTTCCAGCGCGGTAGAGAAAATCCGGCAGCCAGCCGCGCTCGGTGAGCTCAGCCATCCGCGTGTCTCCGATACACACGGCGGCCGTCGATGTAAACCGCGTGCGCCGACTCTACTCCTACGAAATAGCTGATCTCCCGATAGTCGCCGCAATCATGGATTACAAAATCCGCGCGCTTGCCTGGCTCGAGCGAGCCAACCTGATCGCCTCGGCCCAGACTGTAGGCCGCGTTGATCGTCGTGGCCGTGATTGCTTCGGAGGGAATCATACCCATCTGAGTCGACGCTAACGACAACACAAAGGGAATGGAAGGAGTCGGCGAAGAGCCAGGATTGAAATCCGTCGCGAGCACGATTGCCAAGCCCGCGTCGATCATTTGCCGCGCCGGCGGAAACTTGCTGCGTCCGAGACAATAGACCGAAGCTGGCAACAGCACTGGCTGCACCCCGGCACTGGCGAGCGCTCGAATGTCAGTATCGTCGGCGTGCTCCAGGTGGTCGGCCGTCGTAGCGCGCAACTCCGCGGCGAGTTGCGATGCGCCACAGCGACAGAGCTGATCGGCATGAATGCGGACGCCAAAACCCAATGTTTTAGCTGCCTTCAATATTCTGCGCGACAAGGCCACTTCGCAAACCGTAGGCTCGCAGAACACATCGCAATAGTCCGCCAGTTTCTCCTTTGCGATTTGCGGAAGCATGCGATGGATCACAAGGTCCACATATTCCGACGCACGTCCCCGGTATTCATCGGGAACCTCGTGCGCGCCGAGGAACGTCGGCACATAGCGCAGAGGGCCTCGCAAATTCAGCCGCCGAATCACTCGCAGCATCTTGAGCTCGTCGTCAAGCGAAAGCCCGTAGCCGGATTTCGCTTCCAGCGTGGTCGTTCCGCCGCTCAGAAACCAGTGGGTGCGATGTGCTGCGGATTCAAACAGTTCGTCTTCAGAAGCCGCCCGGGTCTTTCGCACAGTCGACCGGATGCCTCCGCCCGCTGCAGCGATCTCCTCATAAGTTGCACCGCTCGCCCGCTTCTCGAATTCTTCGACCCGTGTGCCGGCAAAAATCGGATGGGTGTGCGCGTCGACAAATCCCGGCAGAACCACTCGATTGCCTGCGTCCACCACTTCGCAATCGGAAGGAATCCGGGAAGCGATTGCGGCGTGCGGGCCGACTTGCTCGATCGCACTATCGCGAATGAGCATCGCTCCGTTTTCAATAATCGACAGCTCGCGCAATTCCTGCCGAATGCGTGGCCGCGCTGGACCAGCAAGCGTCACCAGTTGCCCGCAATTCACGACGGCAAGCGTCACTCGGAGCCCCGGTCCCTCATCGGAATTCTGACGTTCGCGCGCTCTGCAACTTCGATCGCTTCTTCATAACCAGCGTCAACGTGCCGGATGATTCCCGTGCCCGGGTCAGACGTGAGCACGCGTTCGAGCCGCCGATCGGCTTCCTCGGAACCATCCGCCACAACCACCATCCCGGCGTGTTGCGAATATCCGATGCCCACGCCGCCGCCGTTGTGGATCGATACCCACGACGCGCCCGCCGCCGTATTCACCAGTGCATTGAGCAATGGCCAATCGGCGATTGCGTCGGACCCATCCTTCATGCCTTCCGTCTCGCGGTAGGGCGATGCGACTGACCCGGTATCCAAATGATCCCTGCCGATCACGATGGGCGCTTGGATTTCGCCGCTTCGCACCAAAGCGTTCATCGCCAATCCGAAGGCCGCGCGTTCGCCATAGCCAAGCCAGCAGATGCGCGCAGGCAATCCTTGAAATGCGATGCGATCTTGCGCCAGTTTGATCCAGCGCGCCAGGTCGGCGTTGTGCGGGAACATTGCAAGCACCAGGCGATCGGTCCGATGGATGTCTGCCGGGTCGCCCGATAATGCCACCCAGCGAAAAGGCCCGCGGCCCTCGCAAAACATTGGACGTATGTATTCCGGAACGAATCCAGGCACGTCAAACGCGCGCTCCACTCCCGCGGTCTGCGCTTGCGCGCGCAGATTGTTCCCATAATCGAAAGCAACCGATCCGGCCTTTTGCAGCGCGAGAATTGCCTCCATGTGCCGCGCCATCGCGTCCATGGACCGCCGAACGTAGTCGTCGGGATCGCGCCGGCGCAAGTGCAAAGCCTCGTCGAGCGTCATCTGGTTCGGCACGTATCCGTTCAGTGGATCGTGAGCGCTGGTTTGATCCGTCACAATGTCCGGGGTTACGCCCCGTTGAATCAACTCCGGCAGGACGTCCGCACAGTTGCCCACCAGCCCGACGGAAATTGCTTCCTGCCTTTTACGCGCCGCGTCCAACATTGCGAGCGCCTCGTCGAGCGTTCGCGCCAGTCGATCGCAGTATCTGGTCTTCAATCGTTTTTCGATACGGGCGCCATCCACATCGATTCCGAGGAAACATGCGCCGGCCATCGTCGCGGCCAGCGGCTGCGCTCCCCCCATGCCGCCCATCCCGCCAGAAACGATCAGCCTTCCTGCGAGTGAACCGCCGAAATGTTTTCTGCCCGCCGCGGCAAATGTTTCATAGGTGCCTTGGATGATCCCTTGGCTGGCAATGTAGATCCATGACCCAGCGGTCATCTGCCCGTACATGGTCAAGCCAAGTTGCTCCAACCGGCGGAATTCCGACCAGTTCGACCAATGTCCAACTAGATTGGAGTTCGCGATCAGTACGCGCGGTGCCTCTAGATGCGTGCGGAAGATGCCGACTGGTTTTCCCGACTGCACCAGCAGAGTTTCGTCATTTTCCAACTGGCGAAGCGAGCGGACGATCGCGTGAAAGCAATCCCAGTTTCGCGCCGCGCGGCCCGTGCCGCCGTAAACGATGAGAGCATCCGGATTCTCGGCAACCTCCGGATCGAGGTTGTTCATTAACATGCGAAGAGCAGCTTCCTGGTGCCAGCCTTTGCAGGTCCGTTCGCTTCCGCGGGGAGCCCTGATCGCGGTTCGTTCTGCTGAATTCGGCATCGCGTTCTCCAACTCTCCCTCTAGGATCGCACTCGCGATATCGGGAGTTTACGTTGTCCGCCGCCCGAAGGGTGCTAGAGAGCGGGCCTTTCGATATCTAGGCGTCTGCAAAACGCATGTCATCGCGATAATGGTCGCGGCATAAGCGGGGACCAACTCCTGGCCGTCTGAGGCACAGGCTTTATACTACGCAGGAAAACAATCGCGCATGAGTTCCCGGAACGCCAGCATCTCTGCGGTGGCTTTTCCCCTGCGATGGGCCATCACTAAACTGACCACCGGCGCCGAGGTCCAGGCCAGCGGCTTAACCACCACTCCCCGGGGAAGAATGGAGGCGGCGTAGTCGGGAAGAAGCGCGAAGCCAATGCCGGCCCGAATCATGTTCAGGTTTCCTAAAATGTTGTCCGCTTGTTGCGCCTCGCGCGGATGCAAACCCGAGCGCTCACAAAACGCTCTGACGGCATCGTGTAATTCCGGCGAGCCCTCGCGCGACACCATAATGAATGGAACCTGGTTCAATTGGCGAATAGAAACCGTCTTCTTGCGCGCCAAATGATGCTTGGCTGGCAGGCCTGCGACGAGCTTCTCCCAAAGGACATCTTCCACTTCGAGACGCGGATCTTCAAATGGTCCCCTGAGCAGCCCGAAATCTAAAGATCCGCGCGCGAGCAGACGCTTTTGTTCGGCGGACGGCAGGTTGTGGAACACCAGCCGAACTTTCGGCAGGCTTCGTTCCAGCAGCGGAATCAATTTAGGCAGGATCTTGATTTCGGCCGCGGGAACCACCCCGACGATGAGTTCGGTGGATTTTCCCTGCTGTGCGCGCGCGGCCCGTTGCCCCGCTCGTTCAACGCGCGCCAAAATCTCCCGAGCCTCCACCAGGAAAACCTTGCCGCCTTCGGTGAGGGCCACTTGTCGTTTGCTGCGTTCCAGCAGGGGGACGCCTATGTTCGCTTCCAGCTGCTTGATCTGCTGGCTCAGGGAGGGCTGTGCGGTGTTGAGGCGTTGAGCGGCGCGGGTGAAATTCAACTCTTCGGCTACCGCGACGAAATACCGCAGGTGGCGCAGTTCCATTTGTACAACCCCACTTAGTTTAGACGTGCCACGTCTTAAAGTACAACCGGCCAGATCTTTCCGAATCTCGCCGGGTTCAACTAGACTCCGGTAATGGACTGGAAGGACCCACGGCTTACCGACGACTTCGATCCGCTAACGGCCGAGGATATTCACAGTGCGCATGTTTTGTATCGCGACATGCGCGACCGCTGTCCGGTGGCCCACAGCAATGCGTGGAACGGCTTCTGGGCATTGTTGCGGTATCAGGACGTGGTGAGCGCGTTGCGCCAACCGGAGACGTTCATCACTTCGGTTCAAAACGTCGTCCCCAAGGTCGCGTTCACAGGCCGGCGTCCTCCGCTGCATTTCGATCCACCGGAGCACACACCGTACCGCCGCGCGCTCAACCCGTTTTTCACCGAGAAGAAGATGCAGTGTCTGGAATCAGCCGTCCGGGCGATCACGATCAAATTATTGGACCCGCTGATCGAAGCCGGCGGCGGAGAGGTTTGCTCCGAGTTCACGCGGAAGCTCCCAGGGCATGTGTTTGCGGAGTTCTTTCACCTCTCGCCCGAACTTTCCATGTCCATCAAGGAAACCAGCGCGATCTACAACCAGGCGCTGCAGGAGGCGAACGACGAGTTGGTGAAGGAAACCAGCCTGCGCCTGTACGAACTCGCGCGGCTGATCATCGAAATGCGCAAGGCTGAGCCTTGGGACCCAGCCGAGGATCCCACCAGCGCTTTGCTTCAGGCGCGCGGAAACGACGGCGAGCTGTTGCCGGAAAATCTGGTGCTCGGGACCATTCGCCAAATGATCGTAGTAGGAATGATCGCGCCTAGCGTGATGATCGGGTGTATTCTAGTGCACTTGGCACAGCATCCAGAGGTCGAAGAGAGATTGCGAAACGAACCCAATTTGATCGCGGCCGCAGTGGAGGAATATCTGCGCCTGTTTACGCCATATCGCGGATTCGCTCGCACCGCCAAGCACGACGTGGAATTCGGTGGACGATCCATTCACAAAGATGAACCGATTGCGCTGGTCTACGCGTCCGCGAATCGGGATGAGACCGTCTTTGAGAATCCAGACGAATTCGTTTTGAACCGGCCGAATATCGACAAGCACATCGCGTTCGGCCTGGGTCCCCATCGCTGTGCCGGCGCCCCATTGGCGCGTCTGATGCTGCGAATAACTTTGGAGGAGCTCCTGATCCGCGCCAAGATCACTGGACTGGCAGGTGAAGTAGTGATGACGCGATGGCCGGAGTGGGGCGTGCTCTCGGCTCCCGTGCAGCTCGAGCGCCTATGAGCAGCAGCAGGCAGTGGCTCGCTCCTTACCTGGCAACGCTGTTCGCCATGCTGGCGCTGCAGATGTCGAACCTTGGATTTTCACCGCTCCTTCCTTCCATTCGCGACGCGTTCCACATGAACTTCGCGCAGTTGGGCCTGTTCGCCGGAATGTACGGGCTGTTGTCCATGCTGTGGAGCGTGCCCGCAGGACTCTTAGCGAAACAATTTGGAGAAAAGGTGGTTCTCGCCGCGGGCCTGGGAACCGTGGCCGTAGGCTTAGCGATGCTGAGCCAGGCCCCCACTTTTGCCACCGCATTTGGCGCACGTGCCCTGTGGCTTTCCGGATATCGCTTTTCGTTTGTGTGCGTGATGGTGGCTGTAGCGCTCACGTGTCCGCCCGCCGTAAGGGGTGCATCCATGGGGATCCTCGGCGCTATTTCTGCTTTCGCGTCCGTGATTGGCGCGCCTCTGGGAGGAGTGATCGGACGCGATTTCGGATGGAGGAACGGAATCCTGGCCTATGCGGGAGTCGCACTGGCGGGAGCCCTGGTGTTCACTGTTTTCTATCGGAACAATTCCGGCGTATCGCCGGCACGGTCCGTGCATCCGGGTATTACCGCCTCCAGTGCCTTTCGGAGCCCTCTGGTTTGGTTGCTGGCGGTGCTCTCCGGTCTGGCTGGAATGGGAAGCTTGAGCGCCAACTTCTTCGTCCCCTCAGCCGCGCAAGCCTTGTTCCACCTAGACCAGGTCGGCGCGTCATACCTCATCAGCACGGGATTCACGCTGGCTATCTTCGTCAACCTGCTGTTCGGATTCCTGATGGATCGCTTCAACCGTTGGAAAGTGATGGCGTCCCTGGCGTCATTGGGAATCCTAGGCGGGATTGCCATGACCTCGCACGATCTGGCCCTGTTTCGCGTTGGAGCGGCGCTGGTTCTGGCCTTGGGACACGCCGGGATTCAGCAATCCTACACACTCGCCGCGGACGTGCTGCGGGGGAGGGAAACCGGCAATGTCATGGGGGTTGTGAGCATGGTTGCGGGCGTGTTCTCGTACCTCGGACCGCAAATGCTCGGCTTGCTGCGGGACTGGAGCGGTGGCTTCGTAGCTGGCTGGTACTTCATCATTGGCGCCGCGGCCGTGACGCTAGTGCTGGTGCTCGCGCTGTGGAGTTATTCGTCACGCCGGGCGCGGATAACGACAGGAGCGGTGCTGGCGCTGCTAGTCGCGGTGGCCCCGGCTTTTCCCGAGGCGCCTCCTCGCTGGATCGAACCGGGCAAGGGCGGAACGCTCCCCGCCGAGACACAGTTTGATGACGATCGTGGGCGACTGGGAGTGCTGAATGCTTCCGGACCAGTCGACACCATGGGGCATCCATTCTTTGAACCCTTGGGCATCAACGGCCGGGCCTGCGTCACGTGCCATCAACCAGCCTATGCCATGACCATTTCCGTGGCTGCAATTCGCGAGAGGTGGAACGCAACCCAGGGCAAGGACCCGCTCTTCGCGGCGGTCGATGGCTCCAATTGTCCGGATCTTGCACAGGAAAAGGAAAGCTCTCATTCGCTGCTGATTGATCGAGGATTGATCCGCTTGGCAATTCCCTGGCCGCCCGCAAAGAGAAAGCCGGAGTTTTCGATCGAGGTGGTGAGCGATCCCACCGGTTGCAATACCAGCCCTACCTATGGGCTTCATAGCACCCATCATCCTGCAGTTTCCGTATTCCGGCGTCCGCGCATGGCGGCGAACTTGAAGTTCGTTACGAACCCAACGCCTCAGTTCGCGCTGAAGCTTGGTGGGCTGGCTGATGTCGATCCCGAGACCGGGAAGGCAGTCAGCATGAACTTCATGGCCGATGCCCGCGAGCCCAGTCTCAGGTCGCAAGCGCGAAATGCCGGTCTTCAGCACGGAGAGAGCCAAGCCCCGTTGCCCGAAGCGACGGTGCGGCGCATAGTCGATTTTGAAAGCCAGATTTACGTCGCGCAGATTTTCGACGCGAAGGCGGGCAATCTGGCCGAAACAGGCGGTCCGACGGCGCTTGGTCCCCGCGCCATGGCGGAGCACCGGCCGGGAGTGCTGGGCGATAACGATTACGATCCTGTTTTTCAATTGTTCGACGTTTGGAAAAGACCCGGGCAGTCCGCGCAGGCCGAATTTCGGGCGTCAATCGCGCGCGGCAACGACATCTTTATGTTCCGGCAATTCTGGCTACGGGATGCGACGCACATTAATTCCATCGGCCTGGGCAATCCTCTCAAGAGGACTTGCGCCACCTGCCATAACGCGCAGATGACAGGACAAGATCTCTCGGCCGGGTGGGTGGATGTCGGTACTACGAACTACCCAACGTGGACCGAGCCGCCGCTCTACAGCGAAGCCCGCGAACTGCCCGTGTTCAAGATTACCTGCGACCAGGACGTGCCGCCGCATCCTTACCTGGGCCGCGTGATTTACACCAGCGACCCTGGGCGCGCACTGATTTCGGGCCGTTGCATTGACGTCGGCTCCATCGTCATGCAGCAATTTCGCGGATTAGCCGCGCGCGCTCCTTACTTTTCCAACGGCTCCATGAAGTCGCTCCGTGAACTGGTGGACTTTTACGATCGCCGCTTCGACATGAAGCTGTCCGAGCAGGAAAAGCAGGATTTGGTGAATTTTCTGGGGGTGCTCTGATGCGCTTATTCCTGGCGTTAGCGATGGCCCTGCCGGCTCTAGCTCAGCACACCAATTTTGTGGCATGTCCCCTGGTGCGCGACACCAAAACCGTTCCGTGCTTTCTAGCCGAATACCAGGGTGAAACATATTTTCTGGGAATCCAGCAGGACATCACGGCGGATTTCTATCCTCCGCAATTGCTGCACGAGGTGTTGGTGGAGGGGACGATTGCGGGCGGGCCGCGCGTTTGCGGAGGGATCCCGTTGAAGCCCCTGCATGTTTCCGTGTTACCGGAGTTGAATCGCGCGTGCAATACCATACTGCCCGCCGAACCTGGAATCGAAGCGCCGCCCGCGAAGCGCCCCGCTGGGCCATCCACCCGCCGGGCTCCTGTCTCGACTGCCGCCGTGCCACCAGCGAAACCCGAACCTCCGTTCTTAGAGCGCGAGTTTGTGATTCAGTACGACTTCGACAGTGATTTTCTGTTTGCCCGCAATACCCGACAACTTACCGACATCGCAGAGTACGCGCGCGTCTCCGGGGCGCAAACAATCGAAGTAGTCGGTTACCGCGGATCGACGCTGCTTTCCGACGGAAACGTATTGATCGAAAAAGCGGATGTGTCACGGCTGCGTGCCGAGCGCGTGGTGGAAGTTCTCAAAGGGCTGGGGGCACCGCCAACCGCAGTCCGATGGATTCCAGAGGCGACACGCGCTAGCGGCGCAACGGATCACGAGAGCCGCCGCGTTCTAGTGAGAGTTGTACCCCAGGAGAACAAGCCATGACAATGTCTCGCCGGCAGTTATTGACGCGGACCGCAGGGGCGTCTGCTCTGTTGCTTCCGGAAATAACACGCAGCCGTCTTTGGGATGTCGCGGCGGCATCCGCGGATTCCGTCGTCGAGACGGCCTATGGCAAGGTGCGCGGCAGGAGCATCGCCGGCATCCACAGTTTTCTCGGGCTCCGTTACGGAGCATCTACGACTGGCCGCAACCGGTTTATGCCACCCGAAAAGCCGCAGCCCTGGACGGGGATGCAAGACGCATTCTCGTATGGCAACAGCGCGCCCCAGAGCAATCCCGCGCGGCCCGGCTCAGACCTGGTTCGCAGCGACATCGGGAAGCTGATAGCGGGGACCGACGGTGTTCCGCCGCCGGAAAGTGAAGATTGTCTGTTCCTGAACGTCTGGACGCCCGGCATCAACGACAACGGAAAACGTCCGGTGATGTTTTGGCTGCACGGCGGCGGCTTCACTACCGGCTCGGATTCAAGCGCGCTTTATATCGGTGCGAATCTTGCGCGGCGCGGCGACGTGGTTGTTGTAGGGATCAATCATCGTTTGGGCGCGCTCGGGTTCACACACTTGGGCGACTTGGGAGGGGAAAAGTTCGCTCATTCCGGCAACGTTGGAATGTTGGATGCCGTGGCGGCGTTGGAGTGGGTTCGCGAGAACATCGGGCGTTTTGGAGGCGATCCCGAACGTGTAATGATCTTCGGCGAATCAGGTGGTGGCCAAAAGGTTTGTATGCTCCTAGGCTCGCCGCCCGCCAAGGGTTTGTTCCACCGGGCCGTCATCGAAAGCGGCCCTGGTCCTAAGATGATGGAGCGCGCTCGCGCCGATGAGATCGCCAAAATGCTGCTGGCCGAAGTCGGCTTGGATGCCAAGAGCGTGACCGAGCTTCAATCGTTGCCGCTCGAAAAGATCATGGCGGCGCAGTTCGCGGTTGCGGCTAAACTGCGAGGCTTTCCCGGGATCATCGATGGATTTGCTCCGGTGCTCGACCCGACAGTGCTGCCCGCACATCCGTTCTATCCGCATGCCACGCTGGTTTCCGCGGACGTTCCAGTAATCATCGGGAACAACCGAACCGAGATGACGCTTTTCGCCGACCCGCCGGCATTTTCGCTCGATGAGAGCGCAATGAAAACCCGAGTGAAAGGCATGCTGGGCGATCGCGCCGATCAGGTGATCGAAGTCTACCGCCGGGCAAATCCACATGCCACGCCTTCGGATCTGTTCTTTTCAATTTGGACCGACGACCCGACCACAATTTACAGCAATAACATTGCCGAGCGGAGAGCCGCTCTCGGGAAGGCGCCCACCTATCGATACCGGTTCGATTGGGAGACCCCCGTATTGGGCGGCCGATTGAAGAGCCCGCATACCTTGGAAATGCCTTTTGTATTCGACAACACCCAGGTGGCTCCTGGATTGACCGGCGGCGCCAGCCCGGAAGCCGTCGCATTGGCCGCGCGCGTCAGCGAAGCCTGGATCAGTTTTGCGACGCGGGGCGATCCAAATTCGAAGAAGAACGGCCTGCCGCCTTGGCCGGCGTATGATTCAGAACGGCGTGCAACCATGCTGTTCAGCAACGACAGCAAGGTTGTGAACGATCCAGCGAGCGAAGAGCGCAAGCTCATGGACAGCATTCTCAATCCGGTCTAGCTATCCAACCTGAGATGCTGGCAATTAATCAAGAGTATTCGGGCGGCGTATGTCGGTTGACAATACGAGTGGGCGCCGACCGGGATCTTCAAGCTCGGAATCGATAGCTGGCACGCATCGCGGCGATCTTGGCGGGACACCCGATTAGCGTTCCAGTGCACGGGCGCGGCGCGACAGGCTGACGTATCCTTGCTCGGCCGCACGATTGGCAAGCGCCTGGAACAGCCGGCTGGCGTTTGATCCGCCGGTCCGCTTGGCCCGCATAGCGCGATCGAAATCCTCCTCGAGCGCGAGCTCAGGACTCTTCAGGCGCACCACCCGATCGTGCAAGTCGGCGGGCACGTTAGCATCGGAGGCGCCGGCAAGCCGCCAACTCGCGAGACGCGCCAACACTTTCGCAGCAGGATCGGGACTTACCTCGGCTCTCCGTTCCGCTTCCTGAACGATTGCGAGCGCGTCCGACGCCTGTCCCAACATTTCGAGCGCATCGGCTTCCCTAACCAACGCTCGGGCCGAGTTTTCACCCAGATGAGCATTGGCGAAATCCGCCGCCGAGAGCTTGGCCTGTTCGGCTGCCGGCTGAAACTGCCCCCGGGCCAGCAGTAACTCTGCGCGAGCAAGTTCGACACTTCCCAGGCGTTCAGGGAACTTCATTGCATTCGTCTCAACCAGGCTCTTTCCCGCATTATCGAGGTCGCCGCGCGCGGTCTGGATCGAACCCATGGCGGCGTGCGCCATAATCAACGGATCAGTGCTGTTCGATGCACGTAGCTCGGTGATGGCCTTCTCGCAGAGGTCCTGAGCGATGTCCAAATGGCCATTGAAACGCGCCAGGTCCGCCCGTAACCGAAACACTTCGCCGAGGTCTTCCCGCGCGTTGGCCTTCTGCGCCTCCGAAAATGCTTCATCCGCGTTGCTCGCCGCTTCCCCAAGCCGGCCCATCCGCTGGTAGAGCTGGGCAAGTTGGACGTGCACCAGACTGGGATTGTAGCCGGTCTCTTTCCAGATGGAAAGCGCTTCAAGAAGATGTTGTTCGGCTTGCTCCCAGTCGGAATTGGACTCGGCCACCACGCTCAGGCCGCTCAGAATATTCGCTTGCTCGGCTCGGTCACCCAATTCACGAGCAACGTGGAGGCCTTGGAGGTAGGTCTCTTGCGCCTCCGCGAAATGTCCCTCATAGTAGAGCGCATTGCCATGCATACGCCAAGCCTGGCTGACACACTGGCGATCACCCAGAGCTTCGCAAACTTTCCGGCCTTCGGTCTGGACGGCGTAATACTTTGGATCGTTCAGGGTCTGCATTGCTCCGCCTTCGAGCAACCGCGCCCGCGCGAATATATATTGTGCGCCGCGTGCCTTGGCCTCGTCCCCGGCCCGGTGAGCGTACTCTCGAGTTTTCGGAAAGTCGCGCGCCACACCCGCATTCTGTGCTTCCAGCAGATCGATGCGCGGGTCATTTCCGGCAGGTTTCGGGAGGCGCCGCAAAATGCGCAAGGTTGCGCCGGCATCCGCGCTTTTCATTGCACGCGATTGCGCGCGCGCCAGGTTAAGACCATCTTCCAGGCTGTCGGGAAAAAGTCGAAAGATGCTTTGGTAGATTTCAATCGCGCGGTCCCACTGATTCGCGCTCATCCGGTAGCGTGCTTCGATTTGCAGTTGATCCAAGCGGCCGAGCGAAGTGGAAAGCTCGAAGGCCCGCCGGCTCTCATCGTTGGACCGTAACCCATAGCCGAGCGCGTTCCAGGCTTCACCCAGTGCCGCATGGATAAGAGCATTGCCAGGATCGGCGGACTCAGCCGCCTGCAAATGGTCGCGGGCCGCCATCGGATCAATACGCCGTAGCGCCTTCAACCCCTCCGCATATTCGCGCGCGGCACCTTGAGCCGGCCATGGCAACGGCTGCGACGGACTTCCGCCCGCACCCAGATCGCTCCTCAGCTTGCCGCCGAGCCGGGCCGTGAGATCCAGAAGATCCTGCGCCGGTCCTTCATCAATGATGGTGGCCATACGATCCCCGCTGCCTGCGTCGAACAATCCCAGATCGACCCGTACCCGGCATTCCGGACATGTGCCCGTCACTACATAGGCACCGAGAACAAAGGTGTCGGCGCCGAAATTGTTGTGTGCCAAGCGAAGTAAGTCGACGGACCGCGCGCTTTCCGGCTGCGTGCCCAGATCGGATCGCCACCGAACCACGTCTTCGGCCGGGATCGCGCGCAGCTTTCCGCCGCTGGCGAGCTCAGACGTCAACATTTCCGGCAACGCGGTTTGGAGCCATGCTTCCGACGAGTCCTTCGACAGATCGCGAATCTCTAGGACGGCCACTGATTTTCGCCCTCTCGCTTGACTGGCTGAGTTCCGAATCCAGACCAGAGCACCGGCCGCGAGGCAGAGCAAGCCGATGGCGAGCGCGAACAGCAGCGTGCGCCGGGAAGTTGAGGCACTCGCATGACTCTCGGATCCATTGGAGGCCACCGCAACGGCCGGCTCGGGAGCTGCCCGAGGCACATCCTCGGTTTTTGTAACGGCAGCCACAAATCTGTAGCCGTTGCCCGGCTCGGTCGCGATGTACCGGTTTTCGCCCCGCTTCTCGCCTAGCACTTTGCGAAGCGTCGAGATGCTCTGCGTGAGATTATTCTCTTCGACGGCAGTGTCGGGCCAGACCTCGGAGAGCAAGTCGTCCTTTGAAACCGTGTCCCCGGCATGCTCTACAAGCACCAATAATGTCGCCAAAGGCTTGGGCATCAAGGGGACTCGCACGCCCGCTCGCGACAAAACACCTTGACTGGGGTGGAGTTCGAACTCGTCGAATTGATATTTGATCGCGCGGCGATCAATCTTCGTCGTCCCCGAACCCATTGAAAGCAAAGCCTTTCATAAAATTTCAGAACGATCTAAGGATATTTTAGAACGTTGTCAGTATAAACGCTTTAGTCCTTAGGAGGATTTTGGATTACTTATGTTCAACAAGAGTACTATGCGTTTCTCTTTTTCTGCCGCATCTGCCCCTGCGGATTCGGTCGTTAACACTATTGCCATCCTGAAAATGTGGAGAATGCCTTGGACGAAGACGATTGTCACCGGCTTAATTTTGTTTCTTGGGTTACAGTTCGCGGCGAGAGCTTCTGACGTTAGCGCATACATGATAACCACCAATGAGGATTTTGGGACGATAGATCTGAATACCGGTGCCTTCACCTCGGTGGGCGCAGAGTCGATAGCGCTCGCCGGCCTGGGAGAGATCGGTTCCACGCTGTACACCGCTGATTATGCCGCTGGCACAGGCACTTTGTATACCGTCAACACGTCAAGTGGTGCCCTGACCCAACAGGGGTCGACGGATAACACAGTCGAGTATCTAGCTTTTGGTTCGACGCTCACCGGTTTGTACGCTCTGGAGAACATAGCCGGCTCCTTTGACCTCTATTCGGTCAATTCAACGACGGGACTGGCAACCCTGGTCGGGGCAACAGGCGTTGCCCAAGGTGGTGATTTTACCCTGTCGACAAATTCAAGTACGTTATACCTCGCCGAAGGAGCTGACTTATATACGCTGAGCCTCACCACTGGAGCTGCATCGCTGGTAGGGGCCACGGGCGCGACCGGCGCGGGATTTGGGGGACTCGTCACGGAATCCGGCACACTGTACGGAGGCCAGTATCAAGATCCCACTGCGGTGGATACGCTAAACACCAGCACTGGCGCCGCCACGTTTGTCAGCGACCTTTCGGGCGCGACGGGGAGTTTTGCCGGGCTCGCGCCCATACCAGTAACCACTGCAACTCCCGAACCAGGTAACGTTTCCTTGCTGCTGCTCGGCCTGCTGGCTGGCGGTGCATGGGTTCAAACGCGCCTCTCCAATAATCGAAGGTCGAAACGGCAGCCGGAATAGAGGACTTTCGCTCGCGCCATCCGGACGCTTATGCAGCAGATCATGGGCATTGCGTCCGGTCCTCCGCAGATCCCAACCCAAGACGCGGCATGCGTCTTCCCGACTTTGAAGAGACCACGCAAAAATGCGCTCCGGCCAGTTAGCCGAAGCGCGGGATCATCGATATTTCCTGCTGGTTACGGACTACTGGTTCGGTCGTAATCCGCAATGAGTTGGCGTTGTCGTCAACCCAGTCGAGTTGAAACGTGCCCCATCCAAGATTGTTAACCGCAAACCCAAACGCACCATCATTGTTCGGGTCAACGGGCATCTGTCCCAGGAAACCAACAGCGACGGCTCCAACGCGGACCCCAACCAGCCGAGTGAGTTGGTGGAATTCAGCGCAACCGGCAGAATCGCGAGATCGAGCGGCCTAACTCAGGTCGAACCGTGAAATAACGCCGCTGAACCAGCCGCAGGTATGCTTCGTGGACCAGCGCGGTGGCCGGTAGGGTATGCTCCGAGCGTTCCCCCTGCAAACAGCCTGATGCCAGCTTATGGAGCTGGTCGGGCGGCATCAGCTAGCTTGAATCACATTTTAGCAACAGCGCAGAGCTAGACCCTGCGCGGTCTGCCTCCACTTTTTCTGGCGTCAGCAAACCGAATAGAATTAAGATGCGTGTTATCGAACGATGCGTCGACGCGCAAGGAGCACTGAGTATGAGCAACGTCACACTTAAGGTGAATGGCGGTACGCACACGCTGGATCTCGACCCGGCAACACCGCTGCTTTACGTCCTGCGCAATGACCTCGGCTTGCAGGGGCCGCGATTTGGTTGCGGGCTTGGCCAGTGCGGAGCGTGCACAGTAATCGTGAATGGCTCTGCGATTCGGTCATGTATCACCCCGGTGTCTACCGTAAAAGCTGAGATCACCACGCTTGAGGGAATTGCCCAAGGAGGTAAACTTCACGCGCTACAGCAGGCCTGGATCGACGAACAGGTTCCGCAGTGTGGCTTTTGCCAAAACGGGCAGATTATGACAGCCAAAGCGCTGCTCGACAAGATCCCCAATCCGACGGATGCGCAGATTCGCGAGAGCATGAATGGGGTCCTGTGCCGCTGTATGACGTTTTACCGAGTTCAGGTGGCTATCAAGCGCGGGGCGAAGGCAATCGCGGACGCCAAGCAGTCCATGAAAACGAAGGTGCCAGCATGACCGTTAACGGTATTCCTCAAGAGGTTGAGCAGGAACTGGAGAAGTGCAACGTCGCTCCCTCGCGCCGGGAGTTCCTCCGGAACGCAGGCATGTTCGCCGTGACCTTGAGCGGTGCGGGCGTAGCCGCCTCATTCGTGCCTGAGGCGAAAGCTCAGACTGCCGGTGCTGCTGCCGCCGGCCCATATCCCGACCCGGACTTCCGTCAAGTGGATTCGTGGATCGTGATTCATCAGGACGACACTGCGACCTTCTACGTCGGGAAGACGGATTGCGGCCAGGGTACGGGAACCGCTTTCCGGCAGATCATGTCCGACGAACTGGACTTCCCCTACGACAAGACGACGTGCATCATGGGCAGCACGGACATCACCGTCGACCAGGGCGGTTCCGGCGGCTCAACCGCGATGGAACGCGATAGCTGGCCGATGCGACGTGTTGCGGCTGAGGCACGCAGAGTTTTGCTCGACATGGCATCCACAAAGCTGGAGGCGCCGGTCGATCAGCTGAGCGTGAGCGAGGGCGTGATTACGGTAACAGGCGATCCATCGAAACGTGTCACCTACGGACAGTTGATCGGAGGAAAGAGATTCAATGTCGCGGTGACTGGAAAAAACATCAACGTGATTGCGGGCGTAGCCGCTGTCAAACCGGTACAGGCGCTCAGAAACGTTGGCCAGTCTCCCCAGCGCTACGACATTCCCGCCAAGGTGGATGGTTCGCTGAAATGGGCGGTGGACGTCCGGCTGCCCGGCATGGTTCACGCTCGCAATGTGAAGCCGCCTTTCGCCGGAGCCAAGCTGATCAGTATCGATGAATCGTCGGTGCGAAACTTGCCGGGGTTCGTCAAGGTGGTGAGCAAGGGTAACTATCTAGCCGTGGTCTGCGAGCGGGAAGAGCAGGCGATTAACGCAGCGAGACACCTGAAGGCGACGTGGGAAAAGCCCACAACCGCGCCCTTCCCGTCATCGGAAGACCTGTTCAAGTACATGCGCGGCGCAACCCCTACCGCTGTGGCCAACCCGATCGTGATAGGAGACCCGGACGCGGCTTTCGCGGGCGCGGCAAAGATTATTGAAGCCGATTACGACATTCCGTACCAGGGACACACGGCATTTAGCCCAGCGCACGCCCTGGCGGATCCGGCGAATGGCTTGATGACGATCTATTCGAACGATATGAAGTCCTACGGGATGCGGGCGGGCGTCGCCACATTCCTCGGGATGCCCAGGGATAAAGTACGCGTCATCTGGATGGAAGGCCCGCAGGGGTTCGGGCGCACGGCCGCCGACGATGCGGGATTTGAGGCAGCTTACCTGGCGAAGGAGATTGGCCGCCCAGTTCGCATTCAATGGATGCGCGACGAAGAGACTGCCTGGGACACCAAGGCGCCGGCTTTTGCCGTTAAGGTGCGTGGGGGCCTGGATGCCGGGGGGAATCTTGTGGCGTACGAATACCACGCCCGCGCCGCCGACCACAATCATGTTGGCTATAACGAGCCCGATACGGTACTGATCGCTCAGCTCATGGGGTCCAGGCGCGACAAACCTGCGTCGGGCAGTTCCGAAGTGCCGGCGGAAATGTACGCCATCCCGAATCGCCGCATGTCCAGGGATGTGGTGAGCCTTCCGCTGGTCTGGGAATCGCCGGTTCGCACGGGAAATTTGCGCGATCCCAACGGGCCGCAGTCGACCTTCGCGGCCGAATCCTTCATCGACGAACTGGCCTTCGCCGCGAAAGCCGATCCGGTGGAGTTTCGTATGAAGCTCCTCACGGCGAGCACGGCGGAAGATTCCGGGTTTAAGCGGGCCCGGTCGATTGCGGTAATGAAGGCGGCGGCGAAAGCTTACGGCTGGGATCCACGACCTTCACCACGACCAGTCGCTTCCGGGGAGGTAGTAACGGGCCGCGGTTTCGCGTATGCATTCCGCGGACAAACCATTGCAGCGCAGGTCGCCGAGGTGGAGGTGAACCGCCGTACCGGCCACGTCTGGGTGAAGCGGCTGGTATGCGCGCACGACTGTGGCCTCATCATCAACCCAGAGGCGCTGCGCCATACGGTTGAGTGCGCGATGCTGCATTCGCTGAGCCGCGCTCTTTATGAAGAGGTGCAGTTCGATACGGAAAAGGTCACGAGCGTGGATTGGGTATCTCATCCAAGCCTTCGGCATGCCGACAGTCCAGCCAGGATTGACGTGGTGTTGTTGAATGGTGATCCGAATCCGAACCGGCCCGACCTTGCTCCGTACGGAGGCGGCGAGACGGCTTGCAAACCACTAATGGCGGCGGTGGCAAATGCGATCCACGATGCGACCGGCGTTCGCATTCGAAGAGTGCCCTTTCGGGCTGCGCGCGTACTTGCCGCACTCCAAGCGGCGCGCGCGTAACTGCTTGTGGCACAGAATCGCGTTCAAGGGAGCGAAACTCTATACAAATTGCGACGCACCGTGGTATTGACGTAAGCAAAATGTAGGAGATCGTTGCCGGGCACCAATTCGGCCCGCTCAATCCCTTGGGCTCCTGGAATAACGTTTGACTCCGACCCTGGTGCAACTCCGTTCGGCGGAAACTCCGGAAGTGTTTCGCCCGGTCCAACAGGGATTGCCAAACTACGCCCAGGCGTTTGCCGCGATTGCGCCTCGACGGGAATATAAAGAAACTTTCCATTTGGCGACCAGGTCGGCCAGCAGTAGCTCGCGCAGAGAATGCGGATCGGCCCACCTTCTGCCGGAATCGCCGCTTCCTCAACTCCCTTGCCGTCCTTCCGTGCAACGATTGCCATCACCCATCGGCGCCCTGGAGAGATGGCTTGAACCTGATTGATCGGGTAATTTAACACTCTCGAACGGCTTGAGCCATCGGGATTCATCCGCTCCAGATAGTTGACATTCCCCTCGGCGACACTGAACAGAATCTTCCCGTCCAGACCGAAATACGGCGACGTTTCTCCGGAATCACCGATTCGTTTCGGTGGGGCTTCTCCGTCGACAGAGGCCACCCACAATTGCGAAGCCTTGCCATGCTTTCCCGTAGAATAGACCACCCGTTTGCCGTCTGACGACACATCGTATCCCGTAATAAAGACGCCGGGAAACACTACTTCACTCTCGCCCGAGCTCACAGTCATGCGCCACAGCTCGGCGCCGGAGCTCGCGTTCGTGCCGCGCAGCAGAAAGTAGAGAGTCTTGCCGTCCGCGCTAAAAGCGGGCGGAGGGTGCGCGATCACTTCGCCTTCCGACGACATCGGTCGCTCCCCGTGTTCATCGTGAATCCAGATGGTGCTCTCGTGGACTCCGAGCGACGTGATAATCGAACGCCCATCGCGCTCCACCGCGATACCCTCTTCTTCGGTCGGACCGAACGTGATTTGCTCCGGCTGGCTGTCTCTGTTTGCAAAGCGCTGGCGCCACAGATGGCTCTGCGCGTCCGTGGCGGCGGTGAAATACATCCAGGAACCGTCAGGCGACCAACCTGCGGACGTACACGCGCCATCGGGCCCAATCGCTCTTGACTGAGACTTGCCGTCCATCGAGATGAGCCGGCACGGCGCCCAACCCCCTTTCTCGTTCATTTCTACTACCAACGCCCAATGATGATCGGGTGAAGGATACGAATAATGCGCCATGCCTCGTTCGTGAGCGGGGAAATAGAGTTCGCGAAGACTCTCCTCGGTCTCGGTTCCTGTGAAGACGCCCAGGTGCTGCCCGGAGCGGATTTTGGAAAACAGGAGATGGCGCTGATCGAGCCAGCTCAGGCCGGCCGCATGATCCATGAAGAGCCGAGGCTCGCCTCCCAGCACCGGAACAATGTAGGTGGCCCAATCGGGAGATTGCAGAACCGTGAAGGCGATTCGAGATCCATCCCAAGAAAATGCCGGGTTGTATTTCAGCCGGGGATCGTCAGTGAGGCGCTGGGGCTCGCCGTTCGGGAGCATTTTCACGTAGATTTGGTCGGCGGAAAGGAAAGCTCGGCTGCCGCGGATGAAGGCGAGCATGCGTCCATCGGGCGATAAAGCCGGAGCCGCCGCTGAATCAGTGAAATTAGTGAGCTGGGTGAACTGCACCGGCGCTGGACGCGCACGGAAAAATGCGTAAAAGGACAGCGCGGTGATTGTCAGAATAGCGCCGGCCAGCGCCGCGAAAATCCATCTCCGCTCTGGCGCCGCGGGAGGCGGCGAATCGGGCGTGGGCGGCTCTGCCGCTGGCCTGCCAGTTACCTGCGCAATGAACCGGTAACCTTGTTTGGGCAGCGTTTCGATGTAGAGAGGCTCCGAAGCGCCGTCGTGTAGCGCGATGCGGACTTGCCGAATGCAATAGTTCAACCCTTGATCGAACTCGACGAAT
>DATHMO010000279.1:0-2571 GCA_035486995.1 Bryobacteraceae bacterium | reverse complement strand
CGCTTGAAAGAGGGAGACCATGCCGGGCAAAACGACTGGCTCTAAGAAGCGCCGCCTTTCAAATATAGCACCCCAGCTTAGCAGCGATGTTCATCGCGATGTATCTGCAATGTCGTGTTGGCGTTGTCCGCTCGGAGGCGGGCCGCTACAGCTCGTGCGTGCCGTTCCTTGTACTCTACTTTGGACAACTTCCCGATGCGTTGGTGGGTCAAAGCTGCAACGGCTTCAGAAAACTCAGCCGTGGCATCGTCGGAATCGCCCGACTTTCCGTTGAAAGTAGCGGCTCTCGTATAGTCCACTTTACGAAGCTTTCCTTTTTTTGACAACAGCGATCTTGGAAGGCGTCAGCGCTTCCAGCTGGCGAAGCAGAAGCGGGATGAACTTGTGGCCTCTGACTCGCCGGAATTGTTTCTCCGCCACCAGCAGTCCTGAGCCCACCCAGCGTTCGCGCTGATCACCGGGATGCCAGCGTTTGACGTTGGCGCAAACCTTCTCCACCACGGAGAAGGCGGACTCGATCACATTGGTGCTGGCCAATGTCTGGCGGAGCGGCGGCGGGACTTGAAGTTTGTGCACCGTGAGCGTTTCTTCCATCCCTTCGGCCAGGCTCCGTGCCGCGCTCGGATTGAAGTCCATCAGTTCCCGGTGCAATTTATTCAAGGCCAGCTTGGCCGCGTCGTAGCTTTCCATCGCGTAGGCGGCGTTCAGCTTCTGCGCCACCAGCGTCTTGTGATCCTCCGGCAAGTGATCCAGCACATTGCGGCGCTTGTGGACCTGACAGCGCTGGATCAGCGCCGAGTCTCCCGCATGGGTCTTCACCGCCGCAGACAGTGCCTTGCCTCCATCCAGAACATACAATCGTGTCGCCGTGAAATCGAACCCACGTTCGGCCAGATCTCCGAACAACTCGCCCACCACCGTGGCGTTTTCCGTGGCGCCTTGCCGGATGCCCAAAATCGTTTTCCGCCCGTCCTGGCCGATGCCCAACGCCGCCACCATCTGCTGCCCCTCGAAGGGAGTGGCATCGATCAGCAAGGCGCAAAACCGCGTCTTGTCCAGGCGCCGTTCCATCAACTGCTTTAACTTTGCCCGGCTGGCTTCGATGAAATGCTCACTCACCGCGCTCTTCTCCAAACCGTAGGCTTCGGTGAACTGGCGCACCGCCTGGCCGTAGTTGCGCGTGCTCAGGCCCAGCATCAATTTCTCCCACACCGTATCCGTCAGCGGCTCGCCGCGATGGAACAGTTCGTAACTTCCCAACCGTACTTCCCGGTCCTCGCTAGAGCGCACGCGCGGACGCTCGATCGGCAGCTTCTGTCCCATCACCACGCAGTAGCCGCGCTCACGACCCCACCGGTTGGCTTTCCGTTCCGCCTGCGGCTGGCTGCGCTCGCCCACCAACTCCCGCACTTCTTCTTCCATCACCAGAGCGATGATCTGCACGCCGGCTTGCCGAATCAGTTCGCCCACGCCCTGCTTCAACCACCCCATGGCCTCGGCCATCGGCAGCACCAGCTGCACGGCGGCATTCCCGTCGGCGGCCATTTCTTCCAGCCGCTTCACGGCTCGCTGCGCTTCAATCTGATATGGTTTCTTCATAGCGACTCTCTCCTTTTTTCTTGGCAGAAAAACCGCTCCGAGCCTATCAAAAGCTCGGAGCCTGAGAGTCGCTACTTTCTACGATCTACCGGGCAATTCCCGATCCCTGGCAAGAGAGGAATTCACAAGACCGCCCATTTCTCGGACGGTACCGTTTTGCTAGTTAGGCCGCGTGGTTCACTCAGACCTCAAGGCCTCAATGGGGGCGACCCGAGATGCACGCCATGCCGGAACTGAGCACGCTACTAACGCGACCCCCGTTACCAGTAAAGAAACCGTGCCGAGCACGGTCGGATCGGTCGTCCTTATCCCGAACAGTAGACTTGTTAACAGCCTTGACCCGGCGATCGCGGCAGGAAGTCCAATCGCCACGCCGATTGCGGCCAACCCCATCCCCCGCTGAAGCACGAGGAGCAACACTCTTCCCGAACTGGCGCCTAGTGCTATGCGGATTCCAAATTCTCGGGTCCGCTGACGGACGGCGAAGGCCACTACACCGTAAAGCCCCACCAACGAAAGCAAGAGCGCCAGCATCGCGAACAATCCCAGCAGAGCAGAATTCAGCCGGCGAGGCGCAACGGATTGGTCGATGCGATCCTGCATGGTTTGAGCTCGTTCGATCAACAATGCGGGTTCCGCCCGGCGGAGTTCAGCCGTGATGGTTGCTAACAGAGCCTGCGGATCGCCGCGGGTGCGAACCGCCATATCCATTCCGCGGGCGGGTCCTTGAGCAAATGGCGTGTAAGCGGAATAGCCGATCCCGGCAGCGAGACCCACATTGCGGACGTCCTTCACCACACCAATGATCGTCATCCAAATTACTAAATTCCTTGTCCCGATTTTGATGCGCTTGCCGACAGGATCTTCATTGGGCCAAAAGCGTCGCTCCATGGACTCATTAATCATCACGACCGGGTCGCGCGACGCGTCGTCGTGCTCGTCAAAGCTCCGACCTCGAGCGAGAGGGATTCC
>DATHMO010000278.1:0-3121 GCA_035486995.1 Bryobacteraceae bacterium | reverse complement strand
CACTGGCCCGGGGTCGCTCACCAGCATCGCGCACGATTACATCGATGCGCACGGCAAGGATCTGCATGGCGAGCCACTCGGCAAGTACTTCACGCACGGCATCGGGCACAATGTCGGCCTCGACGTGCACGATCCGCCGTCCGACGCCCCACTCGAAGCGGGCATGGTGATCACCATCGAGCCCGGAGTGTACATCAAGGACGAGCAGATGGGCGTGCGCATCGAGGACGTAGTGCTGGTGACCGCGAACGGCGCCACCGTGCTGAGCGCGGCGCTGCCCAAGGATCCGGACGAACTTGAAAAAGCCGTCTCCAAGTAGACTCCGCCTGGGCTACTTCGCCATTCTCGCGGCGGTGTTGGCGCTGGCGATTCTGCTGGGATGGACCGCGCTTGCATCCCAGATCGACGATTACGGCTACGACTGGATGTTTCGCCTGGATCCGCCAACGAGCAGCGAGTTTCATTCGGTGATTCTGGCGATCGACGATGCCACGTTTAACTCCATGGGCGGCGTCGGTGGCTATCGCAGCATGTGGACCCAGGCGTTCGATCTGGTGAAGCGCGCGAATCCCAAGGCGGTAGCGCTGGACGTTGTGCTGTCCGACCCGTGGAAAGACCCGGCGGAGGACCAGCGCCTGGATCGCGCCATGCAAGGTGTCGACAACCTGGTTCTGGCGACGCACCTGGATAACGGCCGCTGGGAAGATCCGCTGCCCATCTTCCGGCAGCATGCCGCGGCAGTGGGGCACGACGGCGCCGATGAGCTGGCAAGCGACGGCGTCACGCGCGAGATTCCCTTGGAGGAACGAACCGCCACGGAGCGCCACTGGTCGCTTGCCCTGGAAGCGTATCGGCTGGCCCGAAAGGCGCGGATCCTCGAATCGCCCAACGACCTGCAGATTGGAGACGAAGTGATCCCGGCCCCGCGATCCGGTAGCGTCGGGCGTCCTCTGCGGGTTTTGTACACGCGTGAGCCGATCCCGAGCGTTTCCCTGAAAGACCTCGTGGATAAACCAGAACTGGCGGCGCGCTTCAACGGACAGGTGGTGTTCATCGGCGTGACCTCGATTTCGGCGACTTACGATCGCGTGGCGACGCCCTATGGCCAGGGCCGCATCCCGGGGGTCGAGGTTCACGCACAGCTTTTCGAGACTTTGGAACGCGGCCAATTCCTGACGGATGCGTCGAACCTGGCTGTGCTCGGATTCTGCCTGGCGGCTGGCTTGATCGCAGGCCTGATCTTCGTGTTTCTGTCCGGCTGGATGGCCTACACAGCAGCAGCGGTGATGCTGGTGGCGGCGCACGCCACGCCATTTCTGCTGTTTCGCGCGGGCGTCGTGTTTCCATTCTTCGCGCCGCTGGCCTCGGCCTGGCTGACGGCGATCGCCGCGGCAAGCTATCAGCATTTCGTGGTGCGGCGCGCATTGCAGGCTTCCGAGACCGAGCGCCATCGCTACCAGCAAGCAATCCACTTCGTCACGCATGAAATGCGAACGCCGCTGACGGCCATCCAGGGGTCGAGCGAGCTGATGGGCCGCTACAACCTGAGCGAAGAGAAGCGCAAACAGATCGCCGAGATGATCAACATGGAATCGAAGCGTCTGGCGCGGATGATCCAAACATTCTTGGATGTCGAGCGTTTAAGCGACGGCCAAATGGAGTTGAAACGCGAGCCGTTCCAGGTGAGCGACATCGTGGGAACATGCGTGGGGCGTGCGCTGCCGCTGGCGGAACGCAAGAACATCCGCATCCAGACGCGGGAGTTGGAGGGCGCGCTCGAAGGCGATCGCGAGCTGATGGAATACGCCATCTACAATCTGCTGACGAACGCGGTGAAATATTCGCCGCCCGATACCGAGATCACGGTCGCGTGCCATACGGATGGCGCGAACCTGCGCCTTTCTGTTCAGGACCAGGGCATCGGGATGGATGCCAAGGAGCTGCGCCAGATTTTCCAGAAGTTTTATCGCACCAAGCGCGCCGAAGCGTCGGGCGAAGCGGGCACGGGCATCGGGTTGTCCATCGTGGAGCAGATCGTGCAGTATCACGGGGGCAAAATGGAAGTAACCAGCCAACCGGGCCGGGGTTCGTGTTTCACGGTGGTCTTCGCGACAGGCCTGCTAGTCTAATAACATATAGGTGGCTCCCCGTGCAGCGACTTCTGGTAGTCGAAGACGATAATTCCGTCCGAAATACGATCCGGACTTTTCTCGAATTGGAAGGCTACAGCGTCGATGCCGTTTCCTCCACGCGAGAAGCCCTGGAACGTCTGCGCGCCGATTCCTACCCGATCGTGATCTCGGACATTTATATTGATGAGCGCACCGGCCTGGACGTGCTGGAAAGCGCGCGCAAGAACAACCCCAATTGCGCCGTGATTCTGATGACGGCTCGCGGGACCATCGAGACGGTGATGAAAGCCACGCAAGGCGGCGCGTTCGACTACATCGCTAAGCCGTTCGAGCTGGATCGCATGCTGGACACCGTGAAGCGCGCCGAGGCCAGCGCCAAGCAGGAGCCGGACGACAAAGATTCCGAAATCGACGACCTGCCGGAAAGCGAAATGATTGGCAGCTCGCCCAAGATGGTGGACATTTATAAGACCGTTTCGCTGGTTGCGCCCACCAACGCGACGGTGCTGCTGGAAGGCGAAACCGGCACAGGCAAGGAAATGATCGCGCGGATGGTTCACAACAACAGCTCGCGCGCGCATCAGCCCTTCGTGCCGGTGGATTGCGGATCGATCGCACCGTCACTGCTGGAAAGTGAATTGTTCGGCGCGTTAAAGGGCGCCTATACCGGCGCCGATCGCGATCGCATGGGCGTCTTCGAAGCCGCCAACAACGGCACCGTATTCTTGGACGAAATCGGCGATATCGACGCGGCATTCCAGGTCAAACTACTGCGCTTCCTGCAGGAACGCGAGATCAGGCCGGTGGGTTCGGCGCGAGAGAAGAAGGTGGATGTGCGTGTAATCGCGGCCACCAATCGCGATCTGCAGAAGATGGTGGAGGATGGGAAGTTTCGTGAGGATCTCTGGTACCGGTTGCACACGGTACGGCTTGATTTGCCGCCTCTGCGCGAACGCCGCAGCGACATTCCGCTGCTGGCGCACTTCTTC
>DATHMO010000277.1:0-39013 GCA_035486995.1 Bryobacteraceae bacterium | reverse complement strand
CTCATCGGGCCGCTCCTGATTCCACGCCGCTCCCGCCTTGGTCCCGTAGATCTCGACCGTGAACATGTTCTTGCGGCCCGCCGACATCTGGCTCACAGTGAATGCTCCGCGCGCTCGGTCGCCCAGGCGCAACAGTACCGATCCAAAATCGTCGGTGTGCATCGGCACGCGATCGTATTCACCCGGCTGTACCGATTTTCCCGCGAATGTTTCCACCGGCCCGTGCGGCCGGCGGCGAATCTCATGAAAGGTCGCAAGGTCCGCACAGAGTGAAGTAATCCGGACGCCGGTCAGATGCTGGATCATATCCATCCAATGCGACCCGATATCGCCCATCGCCCGCAGCGCGCCGTTGTCCGCGGAATCCAGGCGCCAGTTCCAATCCGTTTCGTATAGCAGCCAGTCCTGCGAGTAGGTGCCTTGCACGATCAGGATCTCGCCCAGTTCGCCGCCCTCGATCATCCGGCGTATCTGTTGGACCACCGGATAGTAGCGCAGATTATGCTGGATGCAATTTGCCAAAGTCTTGCTCGCGGCGAGTTCCACCAGTTCCTGCCCCTCGGCCACAGTCAACGTGAACGGTTTTTCACACAGCACATGTTTGCCTGCTTCGAGAGCGGCGCGGCAGATAGGGTAATGCAGTGCGTTGGGCGTCAGCACGTGCACGGCGTCGATGGTCGAATCTTGAAGCAACTCACGATAATCTCCAGTGGTCCGCTCCACGCCAACGCTGTCACCGAACTTTTTCGCTCGCTCGGCGCTGGAACCCGCGATGGCTGCCACCTCTACGCGCGGCACGCGGCGAAGATTCTCGGCATGCACCTTGCCCATGAATCCGGTGCCGATGATCGCGGCCTTGAGTTTTTTCATAAACAATGTCGGCCTGGGGGTCGATATAATCCTTGGGTGGAATTGGTAAACTGAGATTTTACCGGAACCGTGGCGACACACGGGTAGCTACCTAATGATTGTCCCGGTTGTGACCAAATGATCGTAAGGATACGACTAAGCTCCGGAGCCAGAGTTCGGCAGAAACGCCGCAAGAATCAGCACGTTGCTTTGGCGTTGGCTTCCTTGCTGACACCAGCCGCCGTAATGGCAATCGTGCTCACTCTTTGGCGGTTGGCTGCCGACGTCAATGTAACCGGGCAATTCCCAATTACGGACGGCCTCTTCTCGCACTGGCAGGTCTGGGTAACGGTGGCTTCCACGCTCCAGTTTTTCGCGATTGTGTTGAACCGCTATGGGGCCACCGAGCCGGTAATCCCGGAGCCGGTAGAGACCGTGGATCGTAAACTCGCCAGTTCCCGCTTTTGATTCAAAACTTCACGAAAAGTTTCAACACAAAGTTCCAGTACTTTTTGCCTGTGGCGGCGCGCCACACCCTGTGGACCCACCGCGCGCACTGGGATCACCGGGTGGAGTAGAACCCCCTCAGAATCGAATCAAGCAACTTTGGCCGACCTCGTGCATCAGACCCAGCAGAGGGTTATGGCGTTATGGGAGCTTTCAGACTTGGGATTACGGAGCGGACAGCGGGATCGATTGATAACGTTGGCGTAAAACGGATTTTCGGGGGCGTGGGACAACTGCATTTGCGTTTTCCCGGTGAGCTGGCCCCCTCATTGCTGACATTGGGTCGTCAACTGCCGAATATTTTGGTCGCCCTGTTGACACCTGCCGCGATGGTGGCGTTCGTGATGGGGTTGTGGCGCGTCAGCATGGATCTCGATTGGGCCGGCGCTTTTCCCATCGCCTCCGGATTTTTCTCCCACTGGCAGGTCTGGATTGCTCTCGCCATCGGGCTCAAAATGCTCTCGTCTTCCCTGCTCGCCTGGGAACGCCGCACTCACAAAATTCCCGAAGAAAATCGACCCGCGTTCTGATATTCTAAGTGACAGGCGGGTCTTCGGGTCATGTCCTTCCGCAGTCGAACTCGAGTCGGCGCATTCTATATTCCGGGTTTTCCGAAGGGCGTAAAGTGGCTGCTGATCAGCAACGTCGCCATTTTCGTCATCGGCTTCTTTGCGCAGCTCGCTCGCATGGACCGTCCGCTGGCCTATCTGGCGCTCACACCTGTCGACGTCATTAAATACTTCTCGGTCTGGCAGCTCGTCACCTACGCCTTTCTGCACGGCGGTTTCGGCCACATCATTTGGAACATGCTGGCGCTTTGGATGTTCGGCGCCGACATCGAACGCATTTGGGGCACTCGCCGCTTCGTTCAGTTTTACTTTTTCTGCGCGGTGGGCGCGGGCATCTGCGTAGTGATCGCGAATTACGTTTTGCCGTGGGGCAATCCCAACGTCGCCACCATCGGCAGCTCCGGTGCGATTTTTGGCATCCTGCTGGTCTACGCCATGCTGTTCCCGGATCGCGAAATCCTGTTTGGATTCCTGATTCCAATCAAAGTGAAGTACTTCGTGATGATCATCGGCGCGGTGGCGTTTCTCAGTTCCTTCCAGGTCAACACCGGAGTCAGTGAATTCGCGCATCTGGGCGGTCTGCTCTTCGGCTACATGTTCATGAAGACCCCCAACATGCAGCTCGATCCCGTGGCCCCCATCCGCCGCCAGTATCGCGACTGGAAGCTGCAGCGCGCCAAAAAGAAGTTTCAGGTGTATCTTCGCAAACAAGGATCTGGCCGCGGACCCAAGGTGAACTAAAGGTTTACAATAGATAACTAGGCGAAGCGCTTCGCCGTGATCTCGTTTCCGGCGGTGATGTTATGAAAAGCTTCAAAGTAGTTCTGGCTTGCGCCGCGAGCGCCGTGCTGGTTGCCGTGGTTCTTCCCTTTGCGGTCGCACAAGGCCCCACTACTGATTCTTCTGAAACGGTGGCCCGGCCCCGGAAAAAAACGCCGCCCCCGGATGCCGATGCTCCCCCGCCGCCCAGTGACTCGAGCACCACCACCAGCCCCACCGCCGCTCCCCCGAACAACGCCAACAGCAACGACACAGACTCGGACCAGCCCAAGATTCCCTCGAAGTTCAGCAGGAAGGACAAAGACGTCGTTCCCGCCGACGCACCCACGTTCCATAGCGACGTCACGACCATCCAGTTGGATGTCGCGGTTCTGGATAACAAGGGGCATTTCCTTCCCAGCATCCCGCGCGAGAAGTTCCGTGTGCTGGAGGACAACGTTCCGCAGAAGATCTCAAGCTTCAGTGTGAACAGCGACGCGCCCATGACCATCGCGATGGTGATCGAGTTCAGCGCTCTTTACCAGCAGTATTATTCGCAAGGCTGGTACGAGACGCTGGTGGCTTCCTACGGTTTTGTGCAAACGCTGAAGCCGGACGACTACGTCGCCATTGTCGCTTACGATCTGCGCACAGAGATCCTGTGTGATTTCACGACGGACCGCGGAAAAGTTCAAGAGGCGATGCAACGTTTGCGCATCCCCGGATTCTCCGAGGCCAACCTGTTCGACGCGCTGGTGGACACCGAGCAGCGCATGAGCAACATCGAGGGACGCAAGGCAATTCTGTTGATCGCCTCCGGCCGCGACACCTTCAGCAAACTGACATACGATAAAGCGCGCAAGGCGGTGCAGGAAGCCGGCGTGCCCATCTACGCGGTAAGCATGCTGCAAGCCATGCGCATCATGGCCGAATCGCGCATGGGACAAATCCAGCAATTGGATTTTTTGCAAGCCGACAACGAGATGAAGACCTTCGCGCGCGAGTCGGGCGGGCAGTCCTATTTTCCGCGCTTCTTTGGCGAGTTCCCTAGTATCTATCAATCCATTTCCTCGGCGCTGAGAAATCAGTACTCCATCGCATACCAACCTTCCAATCAAGCCAAAGACGGCACGTTCCGCAAACTCAAAGTGGAACTCGTGGATCCCCAAACCGGCGACGCGCTGCGAGTCAGCGAGGGTGGCAAGCCGGTGAAGTATGAAGTGATCACCAAAGCCGGCTACACCGCGCCGCGCGAAGTCGAGTGACGGGTCGTCATTCGTGAGCGCAAAGGCTGCGCAGCGCTCCGCAGTCCGTTTTGCGCGATTGCTCAGGAGCGTACAGCGCGGACCGCGCACCATCGAATAGAAGCTGGCAATCGCGGGCCGCTGCGTTGTACGCGATGGACTATTGTCAAGCTCTCGATCTTTCGACTTTCCAAGCTGATAGAAATTCATTGACAGTTCTATTACGGCTCTGTTAAGTTCGTTGGGTCCTCTCGATGGCAAATACATCTTCTTCGAATCCGCGCGGCCGGATTCTGCTGGTTGACGACAACTCATTGGGGCTCGCCGCACGACGCAGTGTGCTGGAAGAGTTGGGGCACAAGGTACACACGTCGGGTACACCGGTGGAAGCGCTCGATCTGTGCGGGAAGCAACGCTTCGATGTGGTGGTCACCGATTACAAGATGCCGAAGATGGATGGCGTCGAATTTATCGGCCGGCTCAGGAAACTGCATCCAACCAGCGCCGTCATCCTCATCTCGGGCTTCACCGATACGCTCGGATTGACCGAGGCCAACACCGGCGCCGACGTTGTGATTCAGAAAAGCAATCATGAGGTCACGCATCTGGTTCGCTCCGTGAACCGCCTGTTGCGCAGGCAGCAACAGCCCGCCGCCAAGAAGCCGCCGTCATCGCAAGGGCCCGCGCCGGAAAAGCGCTCGGATAAAAAGACCCGCTAGCCGTCGCGATCCCTCAATCAGTTCTCCGACGGTTTTTCTACGTGATCGATTACTAATACTTCGACCGGCATTTTCTGCACAGTCAGCGTTAATCCCAGCTGCTTCGCTATCGCTGCTGACACTTCCGCCCGGAGAGCCGCGGTAGCCTCGTCTCGTTCCAGCGCATCCGCATTTTCCGGATTCCATTGCAGCGTGAAGCTGAACCTGCCCGTCAGTCCGGTGCGATCCACCACCGGCAGTTTAAGGTTACGCGACAGAATCTCTGCGAGCGCGCCCATCGTGATCCCCGTAGCATCGAGTTGGTCGTGCATGTTCTTCCAGGAAGAGTCTGCGCCTTCGTCTGGCTGAAGCTTCGGGCCGTTCTTTGCGATTTGTAGAACCATTGCCTCGCCCCGCCGCGATTCTCGATGTAGAACCAGCTTGAATCTCTCGGCGAGCAGCGTTTGGAACATTGGCATCAAGCCCTTGTCGCCGACGGGTTGGTCCGATCGCCCCATGATCTGAAAGCGATCGGTGTTGATCCAATCGGGACCACCAAGAACGCGCTCCGGTCCAACACCGTAGGCGCCCACCACGCACCGCTTCAGTGTGACATTCGTGCATCTCATCAGCCCCGTGGTCGTCCGGCAGCCCGAAGGGCCGTCCAAATCTTTGGCTTCCGTCGGATGAATGGAGGCAGCCTCGAACTGCGCCGTTGAAGTTTGCGCGGTGCCGATGGCAACAAGAAGGGCGGCACTAACGGCCACTCGTTCACACCACTCCATCATCGATCTTGCGCTTCCATCCAACAACATCTGCGGCCGAGTATCCCACAATCGCCATCCGCCCG
This sequence comes from Bryobacteraceae bacterium, assembly GCA_035486995.1. GTDB lineage: Bacteria > Acidobacteriota > Terriglobia > Bryobacterales > Bryobacteraceae > Palsa-89. The sequence continues at coordinate 33,537 of DATHMO010000277.1, read as the reverse complement.
TGCTAAGACCGCATCGGAGGTTTCTATATGACAAATCCAATCCCCAGCCCAATCCCCACGCCACCAGCCACCAGCAACCAGCCACCAACAACCAACCGCTCCACCGGACCCCGCACCGCCGCCGGCAAACAGCGTTCGTCGCTCAACGCTTTGCGCCACGGCCTCACCGCCGCATCCGCCGTCCTCCCCTCCGAAGACCCTGCCGCTTTCGACGCCCATCGCCGCCGCTTCTTCGACGAATACCAGCCCGCTACTCCCACCGAGACTCAGCTCGTCACGGAAATCGCCGGCACCGCCTGGCGTCTCAATCGCATCCCGCTGCTCGAAGCCGATCTGTTCTCCCAAGCTCCCGACCCCCAATCCCTGATTTCCCAACTCGCCACCCTCGGCCTGCACGGCCATCGACTCTCCCGCCAGTTCCAACGCACCCTGGAAGCTCTCCGCGAGATTCAATCCGAACGTGCCGAGCGCGAACGCCGCGATCTCAAAGAAGCCGCCGCCCTCCTCGAACTCCACAAGCACAAAGGAATTCCCTGGGCTCCCGCCGATCATGGGTTCGTTTTTTCAAAAGCGCAAGTCGAAGCCCACGCCCAACGCCTGATGCGCCTCAACGAATCGCGCCACATGGAATACGTGCTCTTCCACATCCAGCCGCCAACAACCAGCCACCAGCCACTAGCAACCAGCCACTAACATCCCGTTCGCGCTAAAGTTAAGGAAGATGCTTCTGCTGCGCGTCTGGATCGCACTCGTACTATTTATCCCGATCGCGAGCGCCGCCACCCACGCCAAAGCTCCCGCGAAACCCGCCGACAAAACCGTCCCCGCTTCCGTGCGACAGTTGACCCGATCGATGTCCCTGCACGATAAGGTGGCACAGCTGATCATCATGCCGATCTACGGCGAGCCCGCCAACACACGATCGCCCGAAATCCGGAAGTATCAGCACTATATTCGCGACTTGCGCGTGGGCGGCGTCATCGTCACCGGTCATTCGCTCAACGGTGGCGTGCGAAACGCCGAGCCGTATGCCATGGCTGCGTTGATCAATCGCCTGCAGAAGCTCGCCAAAACGCCGCTGTTCGTCGCGGCCGATTTCGAGCGTGGCGCATCCATGCGCGTGAACTCGACCACGGCTTGGCCTTACAGCATGGCTTTTGCCGCCGCGAAGGATTTAACTGCCGTCGGCGAGGAAGGCGCGGACACCGCTCGCGACGCGCGCGCAATGGGCGTCAATTGGATCTTCGCGCCGGTAGCCGACGTCAACAATAATCCCGACAATCCGATCATCAACATTCGATCCTTCGGTGAGAACCCGGCCGAGGTGTCGAGCTTCGTCCAGGCCTACATCGCGGGCGCGCATTCGGACCGCAAGAATCCCGTGCTGGTGACGGCCAAGCATTTTCCGGGCCACGGCGACACCACTGAAGATAGCCACTTGGCGTTGCCGCGCCTCGATGCCGATCGCGATCGCATCGAATCAGTGGAGCTGCAGCCGTTCCGCGCCGCCATCGCTTCTGGAGTGGATGCTGTGATGACCGCGCACTTGGCCGTGCCCGCGCTCGAGCCCGACAATCTCCCGGCCACGGTATCGGAGAAAATCCTCACTGGCGTGTTGCACGACGAGTTGGGTTTTCGCGGCCTGGTGGTCACCGACGCCATGGAAATGCAGGGCCTCGCGATGATGTTCGACACAGCCGAAGCCTCCGTGCGCGCCATCCAAGCCGGCGCCGACGTGCTGCTGATGCCCAAGCGTGCCGAGGATGCGATTCGCGGGCTCATGGCAGCAGTCGCAAGCGGACGGATTAGCCGCAAGCGCATCGACGACAGCGTCAACCGCGTGCTGGCCGCGAAGCTACGCCTGGGATTGATGCGGAAGAAGCTCGTCAACCTCGAAGACATCGCCGACGTGGTGGATTCGCCGGAGTCCGATGAGCACGCGCAGTCCGTCGCCGACCACGCCGTCACGCTGGTGAAGGACACGAAGGATGCGTTTCCAGTTCGCCATCCCGAAAATACGTGCCTGATCGCGATGACCGAAGGCCGCCGCAGCCAACAAGGTATACGCTTGATCGATGAAGTGAAGAAGCGGGCGCCCGGCGTCACGGCCACGGTACTCGATCCCGCGATGACGAAGGCTGATCTGGATCAAGTGACCGAGAAGACCGCCAGCTGCGGCGAGATCATCGCAGCGGCCTACGTCAGCGTGAACGCCTATCGCGGGAACGTCGCGCTCGCGGGCGGTTATCCCGACTTTGTGAACGCGCTGATTGCCGGAAAAGCTCCGGTGCTGCTGGTCGCCCTCGGGAATCCCTACCTGGTGCGCAGCTTTCCCGACGTCGCCGCTTATGCCACAACCTACAGCCCGACGCCGACGTCCGAAACCGCCCTCGCTAAGGCCCTGTTCGGCGAGATCGCGATCACGGGCCATCTGCCGGTCACCATTCCCGGAGTCGCCAAATACGGCGACGGCATCCAACTTCCCGTGGCTAGCCCGGTGGTTAAGGGTTTGTAAATCGGCCGCTGCGATACCATAAAGTTGAAATGAGGATTTTGATCGTCGACGACGACGTGGAGCTGTGCTCGCTGCTCAAGGAATTTCTGGAGCGCGAGAGCTTCACGGTGGAGTGCCGCAATGAAGGTCACGCCGCGCTCGAAACGGCTCAACAAGGCGGCTTTGATTTGATCGTGCTGGATGTGATGCTCCCCGGCTTGGATGGGTTCGAGATATTGAAACGCTTGCGCGTGACGAGCCGCGTTCCGGTGCTCATGCTCACTGCGCGCGGCGAAGATGTGGATCGCATTGTTGGCCTGGAACTCGGGGCTGACGATTATCTTCCGAAGCCTTTCAATCCCCGTGAGCTGGCGGCGCGCATTCGAGCCATCCTGCGGCGCACTGAGAATAAAATAAACCGCGGGCGCGTGGAGATCAACGGAGTCGCGCTCGACCCCGGCACGCGCGAAGTCACTTCCGACGGCAAGGCCATCGAGGTCACCACGCTTGAGTTCGATATCCTGGAACAGCTGATGCGAAATGCCGGACGGGTGGTGTCGCGCGACGGCCTGATGGAGAGCTTGTACAACCGGAAAGCCACGCCGTTCGATCGGTCCATCGACATGCACGTAAGCCATCTGCGCCGAAAACTGGAAAGCAGCCGGCCCGTGATCAAGACCATCCGCGGCGTGGGCTATCAATTTTGTCAAAGCCCGGAAGACGTGGTAGCTGGATGAAGGATGCGGTGAGTGAATGAGATCGCTCTTTGCCAAAACGCTGCTCTGGTTCCTCGCGACCACCGCGGTCGGGATCGGCGGCATCATCATCACCACTGCGGCGACGTTTAGCTCCACCGAGCCTCGCGGACCCGTCGGCATGCTGCTGAACATGCAAGTGGAACAGGCCAAGCGCGCCTATGAGACAGGCGGGCGCGAGGCACTGGCCGCGGCGCTTTCGAAATTTCAGCAGATCACACAGTTCAAAGTGCTGTTCACGGACGCTAAAGGCACCGATCTGCTCACCGGGAGGACCCACCCGGAGCTGCTCCGTGTGCCCAAACGGCGGGGCCGCTGGCGTGTTCCCTTCCCTTTCGGTGGCCGCCCGCCGGTGATCGCGCGCGAGGATGCCACCGGGCAGTACCGGCTGTTCATCATCGATCAGCGGCGTGACTTGGGATTCTTCTTCCTGCAGCCGCAGCATCTCTGGATCATCGGGTTGGTGGTCTTGGTCTGCTACGGGTTCGCCTATCACTTGACCTCGCCCGTGCGCCGTTTACGCTCGGTGGTGGAAGGCTTCGGACGCGGCGACTTCTCGGCTCGCGCACCATCCTCGCGCAAAGATGAACTGGGCGAGTTGGCGCGCAGCTTCAATCAAATGGCCAGCCGCATTCAAACGCTGTTGGCCGCCGAGCGCCGCTTGTTGTTGGACATTTCGCATGAGTTGCGCAGTCCGTTGGCCAGGCTTGGCGTGGCAGTGGAACTGGCGCGGTCGGGCGAAGATCGCGAACACATGCTGGACCGCATTCAAAAGGAAGCCGACCGGTTGAATGAACTGGTGGCGGAGCTTTTGCAGGTGACCCGCGTGGAAGCCGATCCGTCGATGCAGAAAAACGATATCGTGCACCTGGACGAGCTGCTGGGCGATCTGGTGTACGACTCGCTGCTCGAAGCCAAGGCCAAGGAGTGCACGCTGTTGCTAAAAGCGCCGGTGCCGGCGGTTTTGTCGGGCGACGAAGAGCTGATCCGGCGGGCGCTCGAAAACGTGATTCGCAACGCCATCCGCTATGCTCCGCGAAACACCTCAGTGGATGTGGAATTGGACAAATCCGCCGCCGCGGCAATCGTGAGCGTTCGCGATTACGGACCCGGCGTGCCAACAGAATCGCTCCCGCGCATCTTCGATCCGTTTTATCGCGTGGATTCGGATCGCAATCGGGCCAGCGGCGGGCTGGGACTTGGCCTGGCAATCGCACGGCGCTCGGTCGAGCTGCACAAAGGCAAGCTGTCGGCTCAAAATGCAAATCCGGGTTTGTTAGTTACCATCCAACTTCCGCTTGCAGCAGCGCAGGCGTTGCCGGGCGGGGCGAAGCCGGTGGCGGCCGCTACTCCGGTTTCAACAGTTTGATCGCCGAAGGCAGCGCGAACAGGTCCATGGCGACTTTCGGATCGTTGACCTCAACCGAGGCCGAAAAGATCTCGTAGATTTTCTCGCCGTTGCGGTCGCGCTCCACCGCGTAGGGCCACTGAATGCCGCCTGTTTCGCGATACTTGGTGAAATGCGTGATCTCTTCGTTTCTGTCTTTGGTCACGGCGTCGCGGCGATAGAACAACTGCCGCACCGGCAGCTTGGTGATGTGATCGAAATAGACCGTCGTGGTGCGATTATCGCCATCGGTCAGGTCGACGATTTCAACCGCCGAGTTTTCGATGACGTCGGTGCCCTTCGATTCGAAGATCCAACCCGGCTCGTGGAGCCGCACGCGCAGGATGTAGAAGATGTCGTGCAGCGTAGTATCCTTGTAACGCTCAAAGCGTTCATCGGGCAACGGGCGCGCGCCGCGGTAGGTGACGTCCCATGCTTCTTTGTCGGTGAACAAAGTGCCGTAGTCTTCCTTCTTGTCGTAGTTATCGCGCTCGTGCTGCGCTAACCCATGCGCCGTATCGATGACACCGGAATCGTAATGCGTGTAGATCTTCGCGATGCTCAATCCGCTGAGTTTCTCGCGGTAGAACGAGTAGACGCGTCCGGATTCCACGCGGTTCTGCATGTTCAAATACTGATCGCCGCCCAGCGCCTGCAGGCACTCGTCCAATACACGCTTACCGCGCTGTTCGGGCGTTTCGGCGCGCAACAGGAATGCAGCAACAAAGACTACGAGAAGAATCCGCTTCATGGTTTAGCAGGTGGAACCCCAAGCGGCGCCGGCGCGGGTTTTTGTCCGAGTACTTCCGGCGTCAAACCGGAGTTGATCTTGTAATCGTTCACCGTGACGCCGGCGGCTTTCTTATCGCCCTGCATCACGTCCCAATGGAAGGGGAGCCGGATTCCATCGACATCGCGCCAATCAGAGAAGACTTCCTCGATCGCGCTGCCGCCTTCGCCAGGCGATTGCTGAAAGGAGAGTTTCAGTGGAACGCCGGTTTTCTCATCCACAATGAGACGGATGCTTTCGCCATCTTTGGATGAAATATCCAGCACTCCGCCGGCCGTGGAGTTTACCGTGCGATCGGCCTCGCGATCGCTCATCATCAGATTCGGCCATTGGCGGAACACTTCGCCGCGAATTTGGTTGATCAGCGGCTGACTCAGACCGCGAACACCTTGCACGCTCGCAAGCCATCCGGATTTTCCGTCGTAATACTCGGATTGCTTGAATACCGGAAGCTCATTGTCCTGGCGAATGATGGACGGCGCGATGAACGAATTGGTCTGCTTCACTTTGATGGACACGCCGGGCGTGAACGCTTCCACGTCGGCATGGGATTGCAGATCTTTTACGGCGGCCAGCTTGTCGGCGCCACCGAGCGCTTGTTGGACGCGCTGCAGCAGTTCTTTGCCTTTGGCTAGTGTCGCTGGTGTGGGCGGCGCGGCTTGAGCGGCCTCGGGCTTTGGCTCCGGAATGGTGAGATCGATCGGCTCAACCTTGATCCCCAGGCTCGCGAGCGGAGTGCCGAAATCCTTGGGATTGCCCACCGCGACGTACGTCAGATTCTTCGGCTGGAAATATTTCCCGGCGACGCGCAACACGTCGGCTTTGGTGACGGCGGCAATGGCCTTCTGATATTGAAAGATGAAATCCTTCGGATATCCGTAGTATTGATAGGTCATCAAACGGTTGATGGTTTTGCTAGGCCGGTCGAAGTTGAAAACGAATCCGTTGAGCACCGTATCCTTGGCGGACTGCAGCTCGTCGTCCGTCACTTCGGCGGTACGGATCTTTTCCAACTCCTGGCCGACGGCCTTGAGCGTGTCGACGGTGTGCACGGACTGCGTGCTGCCCGAGATTACGAATGTTCCCGGATGATCGTAGTTGGCGCTCCACGAAGCAGAGATGCTGTACGCCCAACCGTGGGCGGTACGCACGTTCCGGAATAATCGGCTCGAAAATCCGCCGCCCAGAATTTCGGCGGCCACTTCCAGGGCCGGATAATCCTTGTCGCGCAGCTCGCCGCCGAGTTCGCCCACGTTGAAGAAGGTCTGCGTGGTGTCGTCCTTCGAAGCGAGGAAGACGCCTGGTTCGGCTTTCTCGATCACCTTGGGAAACGCCGGCACGGGCGGCTGCGTGTACTTCCAACTGCCGAAGATCTGTTCGAGTTTGGCTTTCAACTCCGTGGCTGAAAAATCGCCGTAGATTTCGAACGTGACGTTCGCGGGGAAGTAGTAACGATGATAGAAGTTGATCAAATCCTGACGTTGGATGTTGTCGATATCGGAGTATTCGACGCGCCATCCATATGGCGTATTGCGCCCATACACGATGTCGCTGAATTCGCGGTCGGCGATGCCATCGGCGTCATCATTACGCCGTGAGATGCCGCTGCGAGTTTGCGTTTTGGCCAAGTCCACTTTGTCTTGCCGGAATTCAGCGGTCGCGAGCAGATCGCGTACCAGGCCGAGCACCTGATCGGTATTGTCTTTGAGACACGAAAACGTGAGCGTCGCGTTGGTTTCGCCAATCTGACTTTCGATGGAGGCCGCGACGTTTTCCAGATCCTGATCCAGCTGATCGCCGGTCTTCGTCATGGTTCCACCCGAACGCAGAACTTCGCCCGTCAAGCCAGCCAGGCCGCGTTTGTTGGCAGGGTCAAACAGATTGCCGGTGCGGATGAGCGCCGCGCCACTGACGAGCGGGAGTTCGTGATCTTCCAGCAGCAGAATCTTCATGCCGTTGGACAAGGTGGCTTCCACAGGTTCGGGAATCTTGAGCGGCGGAAGCGGTGGGTACTTCAGATCTTTATACGACGGCAGAACGATGGCGCGCCGCACTTCAGTTTGCGCGTTCGCTAGCGCCGCCCAGAAGAACACGGAAACGATGAGGGTCTTCATTGGCCTGCTCCTTCTGATTTCGGGGCAGAAGCGGGCTGCACGGTATAGACCACCGTGCGCGTTTCGCGAACCAGATATTGCTTGGCGACGCGCATAACATCCTCGGGTGTGACTTTATCGATGTCGTCGATGCTGGTGAAGAGCTTGCGCCAGTCGCCGTAGTTGACGTGATAGAACGTCAGGGCGTCGGCCATTCCGGAGTTGCTATCGAGGCGGCGGATGAGGCCGGCTCGAACTTTGGTCTTGATGCGCTGCAGCGTATCGCCGGTGACCTTTTGAGTTCTCAAACGCTCGATAACGTCGTAACAAGCTTTCTCGTTTTCCTCGAGCGTGTGGCCGCGATTGGGCGCGAGGAAGAACAAAAACAGCCCCGGATATTTTCCGCCCGGCGAGTCAGGGTCCGCGGCTGCGGCGAGGGCGATCTTCTTGTCGCGAACCAAATCGGTGTAGAGCAAGCCGGTGCGTTCGCCAGCCAGAATCTCGCCGAGAACATCGAACACGGGATCGTCTTTATCGTTCTGATCGGGCCGTTTGTAGGCCATCATCATGAAGGGCTGCGCAGGCGATTCCACCTCGACGCGCTTTTCGCCTTTCTGCGGCGGCTCGATGGTGCGAGGGCCGCTGGGCAGGGGTCCGGAAGGCAGGATCGAAAAATACTTCTCTGCCAGCCGCCGGCATTCCTTGGGATCCACGTCGCCAGCGATTCCGATGGTGATGTTCGCCGGAACATAATACTTTTTGTAGAACGCGATCGCCTCGGTCAGGCGGAAATTCTCGATGTCGCTGGCCCAGCCGCCCGGCATGTTGCGATAGGGATGCGCCTCGAACGCGGTGGCAAGGAGCGCCTCAAACAACTGGCCCTGGGGACTGGATTCCACGCGCATGCGGCGCTCTTCCCGAACCACGTCGCGCTCCTTATAGAACTCGCGAAACACCGGATCGTAGAAGCGTTGCGACTCGAGCAGGAACCACAGCTCCAGGCGGTTGCGCGGAAAGTTGTAGAAGTAATTTGTTGCATCTTCCGCGGTGCTGGCGTTCATTCCGACGCCGCCGTTCTCTTCGATCAACTCCGGATAAGCGTTCGGAATTACGTAGCTGTCGGCCTTTTCCATGGCGGCCTTAAGCTGCTGCTCGAGATCAGACAATTTCTTCGGATCGGCCTTCAATCCCTTGTTCCGCTCGGCGTCGTACTGGTCGTAAATATGTTCGACCTCGTCCATGGCTTTTCGCTCCAGCGGATAGTTCTTGGTGCCGATGGTCTCGGTTCCTTTGAATGCCATATGCTCGAACATGTGCGCGATGCCGGTTTCGCCGCTCGGATCGTCCACAGAGCCCGCATTGACGTAGGAATGAAACGACACTACCGGCGCTTCGTGGCGCTCGAAGACGATGAAGTGCAAGCCATTGGCGAGAGTGAATTCCGTGACTCGCTTTTCAAAGTCTTTGAGTGACTGCGCCGCCAGCAGCAACGGGCACAGGAATAGGATGGCAGGCCGGAAAATGGGGGATCTCATGTCGCTTCTAACATTGTAACGGGCGGAAACCGGGCCGGGTTTCAACTCCTAAGTAACAGCCCGCAAAACGGAGCACGGCGGCCTCGTTACTCGAACGTATTGAGGGTGCCGCCGCACCCTTTGCGGGCTAGCTAGCTAACAACGGGGATTCGGGGGACCAGATGGCTGATAAAGCTCGCTCAAAATTGCCGCCCAAAATTAACGTAATGTCGTCGGTCGAATATTTACGGCGAATCAAGCCTTCGGTGAGATCGAAGATCTTCTGGGAATAATCGATGCCGTCGAGGTCGAATCGTTTGCGGGGGCGAATTCGCGAGTCGCGGCCGTCGAGATCCACATCGCTGCCGATGCCCACGTGTTCGACGCCTACCAAGCCAGCCACGTGATCGATGTGATCCAAAACATTTTCGATGGTAGCCGTGCCGGACGCCTGGACGAAATTGCGAACCATGGTGATTCCCATGACGCCGCCCTTGGACGCCAGCAAGCGGATGGCTTCATCGGTCTTGCAACGAGCGCTGCCTGGAACCAGAGCCCGGCAGTTGGAATGCGTGACCAGCACCGGTTTGCGCGAAACGCTGAGAGCGTCGAGCGTGGTGCGATCGCAGCAGTGGGAAACATCGACTGCCATTCCGAGATCGTTCATGCGGGCGATGACTCGGGCGCCGTATTCATGCAGGCCGGGATCGCGCGGATCGGTGGAACCTCCGCCGATTTCGTTGTCGTCGTAAGTGAGTTGCGAAACGCGCTGGCCGAGGCGGTAGAAGTTGTCGACATCTTCCACGGTGCGAAAATGCCGGGAATTTTGCTGGCCGATGACGATCCCGATCTTGCCGCTGGTCTTGGCCAAACCGAAATGCGCAGCGCAATCCACACGCACGAACTGGTTGGGGTGGCAAGCGATGAATTGATTCCACCCGGTGATGTCGCGCAAGGAGCTCGAGTAGACGTCGCCGTCCGTGAAGCCGACCGCGGGATGAAAGATCGTGATTCCGGACTCCTTCAGCTTCTCGAAATCGTGCGATGCGAAGCCGCCGGGGTCAGCTTCCCAGGAACAAAGCTTGGAGTAATTGAGGGTGAGCAGACCGAGCATGTCGATCACGGTGGAGCGGCGAACCAGATCGAGCGCTAGCGTGGAATACGCAAGTTCGCTTTGGGCAAAAAGGCAGAAACGCCCTCGTTGAAGCATGGGCGCAGCCAAAACGGCCGCCCCCGCCTGCAGCAATTTACGGCGGGAAACCACAAGAAAAACCGGAAGTCTGAGTGTAGCACGGCGGGCGCCCGGTCAGATTACGCTGGACTCTGCGGCCACGGAGGGTGTGTAGCCGTGGATCGCGCGTATTTCGCTCGTCATACTTTCAATTTGAAGCTGGAGCTTTTGCATCCGCTGCTGGATCCGAGCTGCGGCCGGGCCAGTCTTGTCGGCGGTGTCCTTGACCATGGCGATCTGGCTTTTGAAATCGAACGAGGAGGTGTCAAGAAAGCTCGCTAGTCTCACGTATGTTTCGGCGGACCTGAGATCCTCGTAGCGAACAAGTATGCACATGGAGGCGTACTGCCGGGCAACGGCGTGCAGCGCCGCATACTGCGCATGCCATGACTTGGCCGCGGCCAATATTTGGAGATCCAGCTCTTCGCTGCCGATTTCCCGCGGGCGCTGCTCAGAGAAAGCCCAGCGCGAGAGCATGCTGAAAATTGTGGCGCAGGGCTCGCGCACCAAGATGACAAGCCTGGCTTCAGGAAAGCAGTCAAAGAGAAACGGGAACGTCCGATCTCTGGAATCGCGCGGATAGCGGATTTCTTTGAAGCCCCAGCGCGATGCCCGGCCCTCGGGATCGGCGAAGAAGGATCGCACCAGCGTTTGAAAGCGCTCGCGGAATTCGGCTTCGCCGCACAAATTATCCCAGGCCGGCCATCTCCGGGCCTCGCGAAGACGCTCAATTCGGGCGGCTGCCCCCAGGCTCAGGTGATCCGGGAAGCGCGGGTGCTTTGCCTGGTAATAAGCCGCAGCTATTTGACGAAGAAAGCCATTATGTTCGCCCCAGATTAGAAAATCGAAATTGGTATTGAGGATGGACTGCAGCAATGTGGAACCGCAGCGCCCAGAACCGGCTATGAAAACGGGGCGGTCACGGGGCAGACTTGCAGACGACTTTTCGGCCAACGCAACGATGTTATCAAATCGGTCATGGCGCTTGTCACGGTCCATGCGCTTGTCACAGATCATGGATACGCTGTATCCTTTGGTCGGTAATGCAATTGGATGGAACCCATCGCCAAGAGCGTGCACCAGGCCTCCGGCTCGCGCGACGAGATCCTGCGTAAGCTCCGCGAAAGGATCGTGGGTTTTGCGGCATCTAGAATACAGAGGGATGCTGCCGAGGATCTGGCGCAGGAAGTGCTGATCCTGCTCCACGAAAAGTACGGACACCTGGACCGGTTGGAAGATCTTCTTCCGCTCGCGCTCAAAATCATCCGCTTCAAAATGCTGGCGTACCGCAGAAAAGCGCGGCGGCACGGGGAGTATACGCAAACATCCGTGGATGAAGTTCAGGCTCCGGATGGCGGCGAGGACGCGCTGACAGCGATGGAGCGGCGGGAGGCTCGGGAACGTCTGATGGCGGCGATCGGCGGGTTGGGAGAACGCTGCCGCAAATTGCTTGCCCTGAAGTTGGACGGAAAGACGTTCGCTGAAATCCAGATCGCGCTGGGCGTGGGTTCCATCAATACAATCTACACTTGGGATTTTCGCTGCCGCCAGCAGTTGATGGAGAGCATGGAGAAGAGCATGCGGGGGAAGGCCGGATGACGGACGAAATCCGCAAACTGCTGGGCGGTTACGCGACCGATACGCTCTCGGAACGCGAGCGGGCGGCGTTGTTTGAGGCGGCGCTCGACGACCAGGAATTGTTCGACGCGCTTCAGAACGAAGACGCACTGCGGGAGCTCATGGCCGATCCGATTTCGCGCGAACAGATTCGGCACGCTCTGCAACCCCCGGGCGTGGGACGGGGCCCGGCGTGGTGGAGGCGCGGATGGTTAGTTGGCACGGCGAGTTTAGCGGTAGCGGCTGCGATCGTGATTGCGGTGGTCCAATGGCAGCGGCCGGTGGTGCGTCCGGCGCCGACGGTTCAGATGGCGCAAAAGGTGGAACCGAAGATCGAAGCGCCGTCACCTGTAGAAACACCGGCGGCGGAAGCACCGCGCAGGTTGGAGAAAAAGTCGCTGCGTCAGTTCCGGCCGAAGGCGGAGGTGGCTGCCTCGGCGCCAGTAGCGGGTCTCGTGCGTCCGGAACAGCAACAACAACAGCAAGTGCTGGGACAGCTACAGGGACAAGATCAAAGTACACAGGCGATCAATGGATTCGCAGCCGGCGCCGGCGCGCCGCTCTACAACGGACCGCTGGTGCGATATTCGGTGCTGCGCAGCAAAGGCACAGACGACGGGGTTCGCATTGAAGTTGTCAGCCAAATCCCCGGCTACATGGCGCTGTATCGAGCGGACGCAGCGGGCCAATGGCAGCGCGTGTATCCGGTGAATGATGCCGAGGTCGCGATCGCGGCGAACATGACGTACCAGATTCCCGACGCTCCGATCCTTGCGCGCGACAATCGAGAAAAGCTGCGGCTGGTGATCGAGCGGGCTCCTGGAACTTCCTCTGCAGCTCAGGTGACTACTGGTGCATTGGCCGCGCCGCGCGCCAAGGCTCTGGATCAGAAAGCGGCCGGGCTACCGCCGTTGGTGATCGAGATCCCGATCGGCAATTAAGAGGACGCCTCGAGGCGATCCAAAAGAACGAAAATGCGGTTGGCCGCTTCGGCATTTCCGCCGAATCGAAGCTCATTGTAGGCGCTGGTGAAATCTTCCACGAGCAACGACAACTCGGGTTCCTGGACCACGCGCGCAAATTCGCAGGGGGTGAGCCAGGCCGGCTTTTCGATTCCGCGACGCCGCAGTGCTTTGAGCATTCGCTGGTAGAGGAGCGTGGCGTCGGATGCCTCGGCTCTTCCGCGCTGCACCTTACGCATGCGCCGGCGGGCCGCGAACCAGCGCCAACTGTCGCCACCAAGAAAGCGGGTCGCGAGGAGAAGCGCGATCACGCCGAGCGCCAAAAGTCCGAATCGTCCCGCGAAAGCCTTTAACGCGGTTCCGGCCGCAGCGGCCCAAATACGAGGATTTTCGGTCCAATTGAGCCCGATTTGGCGACTGGATTCGCCGACTCTCGACGCGAGTTGGAGCTGGCGGTCGAGGTTGTAGTTGAGCACCCAGTCCTGCCAAAACACGTCGACCGCATCGGCGTAAAAACCGAGCCGCGTCCAGGCTGACAGCCGTTGGGGGTGCGGGTCGGGCGGCGTAGGATCGAATGTCACCCATCCGCGATCAGGCAGCCACGCCTCCACCCAACTGTGCGCGTCGGACGTGCGAATCAATTGCGACCCGCTGATCGGGTTGTAGACTCCGCTTTGGAAACCGGTAATCACGCGCGACGGGATGTCGATCATCCGCAGCATGACGGCCATCGAGGATGCGAAGTACTCGCAGTGCCCTTTCTTGCGATGGAAGAGAAAGAACGCCAGTGGATCGGCGGGTTCGGTAGGCGGAAGCTCCAACGTGTATTCGAAGTGCGTGCTCAGATAATTTTCCACTAACTGCGCTTGCCGGGCGGGCGACGTTTCGCCGTGCACGATATTTTCCGTCAGCTCCCGGATGCGCGGGTCGGTGCGTGGCAATTGCAGATACGCGGTTCGGGCGGCGGCGGACAGGGGTTCAACGTCGGACTCACCGTGCGCCGATGGCAGTTCCAGGCGGCTGTACACCTGGTAGGCGACATTGCGCGAATCGCCAAACTGCATGCTGTAATTGCCAAAGGGACGGCGGACCACCAGCGAATCGATCCGCATGTATTGCGGCGAGCCAGCGAAGAACAAGGCGTCCTGCGCCAAATCGTTTAGGTAGACGGCGTAGGAAATGTAGTGCGCCCTTCCGCCGCGCAGCGGCTGGTCAAGGCGCAACAGGCCAGTGCGATCGGGCTGCAGTAGTTCGCCAGCGGAGGGACGATTGAACCAGGCGCGTCCGTTAAACTCGGCGAGGGCCGCGCCACGCCACTTGAGCGCGAGCGAACGGTCTTCCGGACGATCCATTTTCACGTGCATCACCGGCACGCTTTCCTTTTTCACTTCGCCAATTTCGCCTAACATCACATGATTCGAGAATCCGACCAGATGATAGCGGTGCGATACGAAATGCTGGAACGCGGCGCGGGCGGTGCGCGGCAAGAAGAAGAAAAGCCCGGCGGTGATGACGAGGATGGAAAGCGAAACGCATAGCACGACGGCAATCAGACGACCGGGCACGCCGGCTCCGGTTTGTCTCGCGATGGGCTGGGCGCGCTGCCGCGATTGACGAATCTCGCTGCTGGCAAAGGTGGCCACGCCCAGCACCAGGAACAGCAACAGGAAAACAAAAAAGCTGAAGCTGGCAGAGACAATGCAAGCGGCCAGCAATTCGAGGAACGCGATCACTTTGAGAAACAGATAATCGCGATTGGTATGCGCGCTGAGGATCTTCACCACCGCGACGAAGAAGACCAAATGAATCGCGGCGGGGATGAAGGTGTGAGAAATGAAAACGTAATCGATGGGATAAAAGCCGATGTAGGCGATGGTGAGGACGGTGACGACGATGGGCGGCAGTTCGAAGCGGAAGACGCCCGCGACCGTCAGCGCCCGGATGATGAGCGCGGCCGAGGTGGCGATCATGGTGGGCAGGTCTAAGTAGCCCGATCCGGCGACGGCCAGGAATCCGCTGCCGAGCAAGCCCAGGAGCGAAAGCTCGAAGAATTGGTCCACCGGCGACAGTGCTCCAGCGGAGCCGCGATCCATAATCTTATTCTACGACTGGACGATTGTTATCATGAAAGCCACAGGAGTTCCATTGAGCCCAGTCGCGTCTTCCTCCGAACCGCACGCCATCGATCCCGCCAAGCGCAAGCAAGCGATTTTGATTGTAGTGTGCTGCACGGTGCTGGTGGCCATCGCGCAGTATTTGATCAAACTCGGCGCCAATCGGCTGTCGCACGCTGGCCTGGTGGCCACGACGATCGGGATTTTCACCATTCCGCCGCTATTTGCGGGATATTGCCTGTACGGCGTGTTCACGGTGCTGTTCGTTTATGCGCTGCGCAACGGCGAGCTGTCGATTTTATATCCGCTGATCGCGCTGAGCTACGTATGGGTGACCATTACGGGCGTGGTTGCGTTCCACGAGATGATGAATCCGCTACGGGTGACGGGCCTGGTGGTGATTGTCGCGGGCGTCGCGGTGCTGGGCTGGGGTGGAGGCGGCGGGAAATGACGACTCCAGTTTCATCAATGGTGGTGGTGCTGATCGGGGCTGTGATCGGGTCGATTGGCTCGGTATTTCTCAAGTCCGGCGCGCATGCGGTGAACCGGGATTGGAAGAGCATCGCTTTTAATTGGCGGCTCGCGATTGGGATTGTGACCTACCTGATTTCGTCGGTGCTTTTCGTCAAGGGCATGTCGCGAGGCGAGCTTTCGGTGTTGTTTCCGCTGGTTTCGGTGGGCTACGTTTGTACGCTGGTTTGGTCGCGGCTGTTTTTTCACGAGCCGATCACGAAGGTGAAGCTGGCGGGCGTGGGGCTGATTTTGATTGGGATTACGTGTCTGGGTTTGGGGGGGCACTAAATTGGCCGCAGATAAACGCAGATGAACGCCGATTAAGACTGCCGATTAAAACTAAGGGACCGATGATGGCAGCAGCGCGCCTTCGGGAATCAGAGCGTCGGAGCCGTCGGGAAACTCAACCGTATAGAGGACCGTTCCTGGCGGGAAGCCAAATACTTCAGATTGGCGACCTTCCACAACGGTGATGGACACGACTTCCCCCGGCTTCACAATTGCACCTATCTTCGCCTGAACTGAGTCTCCATAGGTCCATCTCATCTCAGGCGTGGCCGGCCGCGAGGCTTTCGGCGTTCATCAAATATCGATGCATGCTCTCGGCGGCTTTGCGACCTTCAGCGATGGCCCAAACAACGAGCGACTGGCCGCGCCGGAGATCGCCTGCTGCGAAGATGCCGGGGACGTTCGTTGCGTAGCTTGAGTCGGTAGCGACGTTGCCGCGCGCGTCCAACGTGACGCCGAACTCTTGCAGCAGACCGCTTTTCACCGGACCGGTGAAGCCCATCGCGAGCAGGACGAGGTCGGCATCCAGGGTGAATTCCGAGCCGGGGATCGGTTCGAACTTGGGCGCGGGGCCTACGCGAATCCCGTGCAGCTTGCTGACACGGCCATTCTCATCGCCGGTGAACGAAGCGGTGGCCATGCTCCACTCGCGGATGCCGCCCTCTTCGTGCGAACTCTCGACGCGCAATTGCAACGGCCACAGGGGCCAGGGAGTGTGCGGCGCGCGCTCGTTAGGCGGCATGGGCATGATCTCGAATTGACGAACCGACGCGGCTTTCTGGCGATGCGATGTGCCCAGGCAGTCGGCACCGGTGTCGCCGCCACCGATGATGACGACGTTTCTACCCGTGGCAAGAATTTGCTCGGCAACCTGGTCGCCCTCGCAGACTTTGTTTTGCTGCGGCAGAAACTCCATCGCGAAATGGATGCCTTTCAGTTCGCGACCGGGCACCGGAAGATCGCGCGGCTGTTCAGCGCCGCCGGCGAGCAGAATGGCGTCGAAATCTTTCTCGAGCGCCGCTCCAGTGATGTCCTTCCCGACGTTCACGTTGGTTCGAAACTCGACGCCTTCGGCGATCATTTGTTCGAGGCGCCGGTCGAGCACCCGCTTTTCCATCTTGAACTCGGGGATGCCGTAGCGGAGCAATCCGCCGACGCGGTCAGACTTTTCGAAGACCGTGACCGAGTGCCCCGCGCGAGCCAACTGCTGGGCGGCGGCCAAACCGGCTGGGCCCGATCCCACGATGGCGACTCGTCTGCCAGTGCGGCGCAAAGGCGGCTCGGGCTGGATCCAACCTTCGTTGAACGCGTGTTCGATGATGGTCTTTTCGATCACCTTGATAGTCACCGGCGGTTCGTTGATGCCCAGTACGCACGCCGCTTCGCAGGGCGCGGGACAGATGCGGCCGGTGAACTCAGGAAAGTTATTCGTGGAATGAAGGACACGGATGGCCGCGCGCCAGCGATCGCGATAGACCAGATCGTTCCAATCGGGAATGATGTTGTTCAGCGGGCAGCCCGTATGACAAAACGGGACGCCGCAATCCATGCAGCGCGCGCCTTGGGTGCGAACTTTGTCCTCGGGAAAATCCTGATAGACCTCGAACCAATCGTTGATGCGCTCGGGCACGGGCCGGCGCTCAGGCGCTTCCCTGCTATATTCGACAAATCCGGTTACTTTACCCATGCGCGGCCCCTTGTTTCAGGCCTGCGCCTGCTGTGACGGGCACTACTTGCGCATGCGCCGCTTCCGCTTTGGACGCTTGATAGCGCGGGATTCCCAAGACGCGTTTGTATTCGTGCGGGAACACCTTGACGAACTTCGACAACATTTCTCCCCAGTTTTCCAAAATCCATTTGCCGCGCGGGCTGCCGGTGGCGTCCACGTGCTTGGTGATGAGATTTTGCAGCGCCTGCATGTCCGCGGGGTCACTGACGGGCTCCAGGTCGACGCTGGCCTGATTGCAGAGGACGCCGGAAAATTCGCCGGTCTCATCCAGGACGAACGCGATTCCGCCCGTCATGCCAGCGGCGAAGTTGCGGCCGGCGCGGCCGAGCACCACCACCAAACCTTTGGTCATGTACTCGCAGCCGTGATCGCCCACCGATTCCACCACCGCCGTCGCGCCTGAATTGCGTACGGCGAAACGCTCGCCCGCCATGCCGTTGAAGAACGCCTCGCCGGTGGTTGCGCCATACAGCACCACGTTACCGACCAGCATGTTCTCTTCGGGAACGAACGTAGAAGTACGCGGCGGGTAGACGATCAGACGACCGCCGGAGAGTCCCTTGCCGACGTAGTCGTTGGCGTCGCCTTCGAGCGTGAGCG
Source organism: Bryobacteraceae bacterium (assembly GCA_035486995.1). Classification (GTDB taxonomy): domain Bacteria; phylum Acidobacteriota; class Terriglobia; order Bryobacterales; family Bryobacteraceae; genus Palsa-89. The sequence goes on along the minus strand of DATHMO010000277.1, from coordinate 15,450 downwards.
TGACGCCTTTAGCGAGGAACGCGCCGAAGCTTTGCCCGGCCGATCCGTTGAAGTGGATCTTGATGGTGTCGTCCGGAAGGCCAGCGGAACCGTAGCGCCGCGCGATTTCGCCGCTCAACATTGCACCAACCGTGCGATGCACGTTGCGGATCGGAAAGCGGAAGTCGACACGTGTGCCATGCTCGAGCGCGTCTTTCGCGTGATCGATGAGTTTATAATCGAGCGCTTCTTCCAGACCATGATCCTGCGCGATCAAGCAGCGGCGTCCGACGCGGCGAGGCACCTGCGGATTGTAGAGGATCGACGTAAAATCGAGCCCGCGCGCCTTCCAGTGGTCCAGCGCGTGCCGCATTTCGATGCGGTCGACGCGGCCGATCATTTCGTCCATGGTGCGGTAGCCGAGCTTCGACATCCACTGACGAACCTCTTCAGCGATGAAGAAGAAAAAGTTGATGACGTTTTCGGGCGTGCCGCGGAATTTGGCGCGCAGAGCGGGGTCTTGGGTCGCGATGCCGACCGGGCACGTGTTCAGATGGCACTTGCGCATCATGATGCAGCCCATCGCCACCAGCGGCGAAGTGGAAAATCCGAATTCTTCAGCGCCCAACAGCGCGGCGATCGTGACGTCGCGGCCGGTCTGCAGCTTGCCGTCGGTCTGCACGCGCACGCGGCTGCGGAGATCGTTCAACACCAGCACTTGCTGGGTCTCTGATAGCCCGAGTTCCCAGGGAATGCCGGCGTGTTTGAGAGAAGTGAGAGGGGACGCACCGGTTCCGCCGTCGTATCCGCTGATGAGGACCACGTCGGCATGCGCCTTTGCGACGCCCGCGGCCACGGTGCCTACGCCGACTTCAGCGACCAGCTTCACCGAAATGCGGGCGCGCGGATTCACGTTCTTCAGATCGTAAATGAGCTGCGCGAGATCCTCGATGGAATAAATATCGTGATGCGGCGGCGGCGAAATCAAGCCTACGCCCGGAATGGAGTGGCGCACACGCGCGATCACTTCATCCACTTTATGCCCCGGCAACTGGCCGCCTTCTCCGGGCTTGGCTCCCTGGGCGATTTTGATCTGCAGCTCGTCGGCATTCACCAGATAATTCGCGGTGACGCCAAAGCGGGCCGAGGCCACTTGCTTGATGGCGCTGCGCCGCCAATCGCCATTCGCGTCGCGTTCAAAGCGCTCTTCGTCTTCCCCGCCCTCGCCGGTATTCGATTTTCCGCCGATGCGGTTCATGGCGATCGCGAGCGTCTCGTGCGCCTCTTTGCTGATTGACCCGAACGACATCGCGCCCGTTGCGAAGCGCTTGACGATCTCCGCGGCAGGCTCCACTTCCTCGATCGGAACCGGCTTGTCATCGAGCTTGAACTGCATCAACCCGCGCAGCGTGCACAGCTCGCGGCTTTGGCTGTCGATGAGCGACGTGTATTCCTGAAACGTTTGGAAGCTCTCCTGACGGACGGCGTGCTGGAGCTTGCTGACCGTCATCGGATTCACCAGATGATACTCCCCGCGCACGCGGTATTGATAGCTTCCGCCCACCTCCAGTTCGGTATCGGCTTCCGACAACGGCTGGAACGCGTAGTCATGCTTCATCTTGGCTTCGCGCGCCAGCACATCCATCCCGACGCCTTCGATGCGCGAGGCGGTTCCGGTGAAATATCGATCCACCAGCGCCTTGCTCAATCCGATGGCTTCGAAAACCTGCGCGCCGCGATAGCTCTGGAGCGTCGAGATGCCCATCTTCGAAAAGACTTTGAGCAATCCCTTGTTGATGGCCTTCTTATAGTTCTTGAGCGCCGTTTCAAACGTCATGCCGGCAGGCAAATGGCCGTGAGCGGCTTCTGCTTCCAGCGTCTCGATAGCCAGATACGGATTGATGGCGCTAGCGCCATAGCCGATCAGCAGGCAGAAATGCATGACTTCGCGCGGCTCGCCGGATTCGATGATCAGCGCGGCCTGGGTACGAGTGCCTTCACGGATCAGGAAGTTGTGAACAGCCGATAGCGCGAGCAAACTCGGGATGGGCGCGTATTCTTCGTCCATGCCGCGATCGGTGAGGATCAGGAGACTATAGCCGGATCGCACAGCGAGCGATGCACGGCGGCATAAACCGTCGAGAGCGCGCTCGAGCTCCTTCTCGCCTCCCGCGACGCGGAACAGCATGGGCAAGGTGTTGGCCAGCAAATCGCCGGTGGAAACGCGGCGCAACTTTTCGAGATCGCGATTGGTCAGCAGCGGATGCGGAAGCTTTAGCAGATGGCAATGCTCGGGAGTCTCTTCGATCACATTGCGCTCATGCCCGATGTAGCTGGTGAGCGACATCACGAGTTCTTCGCGAATAGGATCGATCGCAGGATTCGTCACCTGCGCGAACAATTGCTTGAAATAGTGGAACAGCGGCTGCGGTTTGTCGGACAGGCAGGCGAGCGGCGTGTCCGTTCCCATGGAACCGATGGGCTCTTCACCCTTCTCGGCCATCGGCAGCATTAAGACACGCAGATCTTCATCGGTGTATCCGAAGGCGCGCTGGCGTTGGACGATATTGGCGAGATCGGAGTCGTAAACGCGCGGAGGTTCAGGCAGACTGTCCAAGGTAATTTGATTGGCCTTGATCCACTCACCGTACGGCTGCCGGCTCCACAGACGTTCCTTCAACTCTTCGTCGGGAACGATGCGGCCTTCTTCGGTGTCAACCAGGAGCATGCGGCCGGGCTGCAAGCGTCCCTTGAACTTCACCTCCTCGGGCTTCACGGGAAGCACGCCGGTTTCTGAACCCAGAATCAGGAGGCCATCGTGCGTGACCAGATAACGCGCCGGGCGCAGGCCATTGCGGTCGAGCGTAGCGCCGATGGACCGGCCGTCGGTGAAGGCGATCGCCGCAGGACCATCCCACGGTTCCGAGAGCGACGCGTGATATTCGTAGAACGCCTTTTTCTCCGGGCGCATGGTGGTGTCGGCGTCCCAGGCTTCGGGGATCAGCATCGCCATCACGTGCGGAAGGCTGCGGCCAGAGAGCGTGAACATCTCCACAGCGTTATCGATGCCAGCCGAATCGCTGCCGCCGGGGGCGATCACCGGACGGCATTTCTTCAAATCCTCGCCGAACAGGCTAGAGGAGAGCACCTTCTCGCGCGCGTTCATCCAATTGATGTTGCCGCGAATGGTGTTGATTTCGCCGTTGTGGCATAGATAGCGATAGGGATGCGCGAGCTGCCAGGAGGGGAAGGTATTGGTCGAGAAACGCTGGTGAACCAGGCACAGCGCGCTCATGGCGTCCGGATCGGTCAGTTCTTTGTAGAACTCGGAAATCTGGTGGGCCAGCAGCAGGCCTTTATACACGATGGTGCGCGACGAGAGTGACGGAATATAGAAGAAGCTTTTGTCGGGCAAATCGCTGGCGGCGATTTCCGATTCAGCGCGTTTGCGAACCACGTACAGCTTGCGCTCCAGCTCTTCCTGCGACATTCCGGCAGCGCCACGAATGAAAATCTGCTCGATATAAGGCTGTGAGGCGCGCGCAATGCGGCCGATGGCATCCACCTCCACCGGCGTATCGCGCCAACCAAGAACGCTGAGCCCTTCTTCGCGAGCGATCCGCTCCATGATGCCTTCTGCCAGCAAACGATGCGACGGCTCAACCGGCAGAAAAACCATGCCGACGCCATACTCGCCTTCGGGCGGGAGCGTGAAGCCCAACTCGGCGCATTCGCGCGCGAAAAACTTGTGTGGAATCTGAATCAGGATGCCAGCGCCGTCGCCAGTCTCCGGATCGCAGCCGCAAGCGCCGCGGTGCGCGAGGTTGATGAGGATTTGCAGGCCCTTGGCGATGATGTCGTGCGACTTGGCGCCTTGGATATTAACCACGAAGCCAATGCCACAGGCGTCGTGTTCGTTCCGTGGATCGTAGAGACCCTGCTCAACCGGGAGTCCGACCATGACCGAGTATAACAGTACTCCCATAGACACGCAATATTAGTTTCACGAAAATTTGGATTGACATAATATTCATAATTCTAATAGAATGAAGTTTCGATGGACATCGATCGGCTTAGGCTTTTCAGGGATATAGCGCAGTATCGCAGTGTAAGCAAAGGCGCATCCATGAATGGCATCAGCCAATCGGCGGTCAGCCAATATCTACAGGATCTTGAGGAGCAAATGGGAGTGACGCTCCTGGATCGTGGGACTCGTCCGTTGACGGTCACGGAGGCGGGAAAACTGTATCTCGATATGTGCCGTGATACGTTGAATCGCCGGGATGAATTTCAAGTAGCGCTGGATATCTTGAAAGGTCAGGTGGAAGGCACCGTTCGCGTGGCTTCGATTTACTCAGTTGGCCTTTCCGAGCTCTCACGACTGGAAAAAGAATTTCTGCGGCGCTATCCGCAAGCCCGGATCGAAGTCGAGTACCTTCGGCCGGAGAAAGTGTACGAAGCCGTGGTGACGGATCGCGCCGACATCGGATTGCTGAGCTATCCGGAGCCGACCAAGGAAGTGACGGTGCTGCCCTGGCGGCAGGAACAAATGGCGATCGCGGCGTCGCCGTATCATCCGCTGGCGAAGAATACCGAAGTGAGCCCGCAGGATCTGGATGGCGTGGATTTTGTCGGATTCGACGAGGACCTGCCGATTCGCAAAGACATTGACCGGTTCCTGCGCGAGCATCACGTGCATGTGAATGTGACGCTGCATTTCGACAATATCCAGATGATCAAGGAAGCTGTGGCGCACGGGTCGGGGGTCAGCATTATGCCGGCTCGCGTGATGGAGGAAGAGGTGGCACGGGGGCGGCTGGTGCCGATTCGAATCGCGGGCTTCGAACTGTTTCGACCGGTTGGCATCGTGCATCGGAGGAAGAAGCGGTTCCAACGCGCGGGGCAAGCGCTTCTGGAGCTGCTGCAAGGGTCGCCCGCGGCATTTACGCCGGTTTTGTCCGAAGCCTGAAGTGGTAAACCATTGCGCCGACCGCGACTGTCAGGGCGGCGGCACCGGAGATGGCCGGGCGCAGCATGACGCCCAGGATCGTCATCCAAATTCCCACCGCGACGAAGAAAACGGGGAGCAGCGGATACGCGAAGCTGACGACGCCGAGCTTTTGCCAGCCGGGACGGCGGCGGAAAACGAATAACGAACCCACTGAGAGCACGGCGAAGAAGTTGAGCAGCAGTCCGATGTACAAAAGCAGATTCAGAAACGGGCTGACTGTCATCAGGATCGCGCAGGCGCCCTGGCAAAGGATGGCGATCACGGGCGTGTGCCAGCGCGGGTCCACTTTGGCCGCCATGCTGAAGAAGGCTCCGTTTTTCGCCATCGCGTAATAGACGCGCGGTCCGATGGTGACCTCTGCGTTCACAGTTGCCAACAGCGATAGCGCCATGGCCGCGCTGAAAATGCCCGCCACCGCTGGTCCGAAAAGATGCCGGGCCGCGAGAGCACCCACCGCGACGACGCCCTTCATCTCCTCGAGCGGGACGGCGTAGATGAATAAGACGTTGAGAGCGATGTAGAGCGCGGCGACCAGCGCGGTCCCATAGGTGAGCGACCAGGGCAGCGTACGGGCGGGATGCTTCAACTCCTCGGCCACGTAAGTTGCCGCGTTCCATCCGCTGTAGCCGACGTAGATATAGAAGAGGCTCAGGAAGAATTGCGAGAAGACGGGCGTGACTGAAGTGCGCACGGCCGGGTGCGAGAAGTTATCCCAAGCCCCGTTTCCAAAGGCGAAGCCGGCGATGAGGAACGCGAGAATGATAAAAATCTTCAGGGACGTGAGGACGTTTTGCACGCGCGCGGTCCGGCGGATGCCCAGGCAATTGATGAGGGTGAATATCGCGATGATGGCGCTGGCCAAAAGCTGAGGCGCGCCGAAGCGGGTGTTGTCCAATCGCAGAGCGCGGGAGAAGTGGCCCAGATAATCGGAGAAGGCCAGCGCGGCGGCGGCGATGGGAGCGGAAAATCCGGCGAAGAAGGAAATCCAACCGGTCATGAAGCCCCAGGTGGGTCCGAAGGCTTCGGTGAGGTAGACGTATTCGCCGCCGGAGCTTGGGAAGTTCACTCCAAGTTCGGAATAGCAGAAGGCTCCGGCGAGCGCGCATATCGCGCCGACTCCCCAAACCAGCAGCACCAATTGAGCAGACCCGAGTTGGCCGGCGAGGAAGCCGCTGGTGGTGAGGATGCCGGTGCCGATCATGTTCGAGATCACGAGCGCGGTGGCGCTGCCGATCCCGAGTTGGCGCAGAAGAGTCATCGACGCTGGAGGGCGAATGCTTGGAGGAATAGCGCGCGAAACGCGGCGGCGTCGGCATCAATAGCCACGTTCGCATTGGGTTTTCCGGGAGTTTCGACGGTTCGTCCTTCTTCGGGCGGATCCTGCCGGACTTCGATGTGAACGGGCAAAGTTTTGACGATCGCGGGCTTAAGCAACGCAGCGGCGGCGAGCGGATCCCAGGCGTAGAAGATGCCGGCGTCGATGGTTTCCCGATCGGCTTTCAAAACCTCTGTGACAGCACGGCCCACAGGCGAGTGCGCTTTGGATTCGAACTCGCGCAGAAATTCGGGGCTGATAGGAACTTTGTTCGTCGCGTCGAGGGCGATCAGCCGGATGGGAATACCCGATTTGAAAACGATGGAGGCGGCCAAGGGGTCCACGAAAATGTTCCACTCCGCGGTGGTGTTCTTGGTGTGAAACACGCCTCCGTCGCCAAGGTTGCCGGAGGCATGAAAGGCGCCGCCCATGATCACGATTTCCTGGATGTTTTTGGCGATGGCGGGGGCGTGCGTCAGGGCTTCGGCGAGATTGGTGAGCGGCCCGAGGGCGAGAATGCGCACTGGCGGCCCCGTTCGGAGACGGTCGACCAGGTAAGCGGCGGCGGGCTTGCGTTCGGGCGGGCGGGATGAGGCGGGCAGATCGACGCCCGGGAGATCGTCGGCGATTTTTCGCCATTCGGGTGGGAATTCGACCGTGCCGCGCAACGGGGTTTCTCGCCCGGCGAAGACGGGGACTTGGTCGCGGCCGGCGAGATCGAGCAATCGAGTTATATTTCGCGCGCCTGGGCCGACATGCGCCAGTCCGTTCACGACCGTGACAGCATCAATCGTGACGCTCGGGTCTGAGAGCAGCAGGGCGATCGCCATGAAATCGTCCGAGCCCGCGTCGGTGTCGATTAGAACCGGCGCCGTCTGCGCCCAAGCCGTGGCAGCCACCAACAACAAACACAGCGCCCGCATGCGGCACTCAGAATAACACGCGAGTTGGCTACTACGCGGCTGGGCTACGAGGTCTTGGAGGTGAGGGCTTTGGGATAGACCATCACGCCTGATTCGGTGTCGCGGAAGATCTTGTACAGAATCTGGTTGGTGGGCAACTGGCCTTCGAGATAATCGACGCCTTCGGCGGAGATGATGAAGCTACTGCGATCGTCTTGCAGCACGTAGCGTTTGGCGCGGAGATACCAGAGGGCGAACAATAGCCGCTCTCGCGGAAACGCCATGATATTCTCCATGTCGAGGAGAGAGAGCGCGGCATAATCGGGATTCGCGCGCCGTTTGCTGTACAGCAAACACAGTACGCCGATGCGGATGAGCGCTTCTGAATCGATTCCCTCGGCGAACTCCTTGCCAAGAAAGATGGGCAGCGGCCCGGCTGGATTCACCTCAAACTGCCGATCGTATTCCTTGCGCTTCACCGGATCTTTGAGGAGCTGATAGGCTTCCGTGAGCATTCGAAAGCGAACCGCGTCGCCGGTTTGCTGGTTGTCGGGATGATAGCGCGAGGCGAGAATGCGGTAGACGCGCTCGATGGTCTCAATCTCCGCCCTGGGGTTGATCTGGAGCAGATCGTAATAGTTGACCGCGGGTTTCAGGCTCATCCTGTCTATGTATCGGCAGGATGGCCGCAGGTCCATTAGCCGAGCTGTTGCAGAACCTGTTCGAGCGACTCCACGAAGAAATATTCGCCCCACATCACCGATTCATCGACGCCCAACTCCTTCGGCAAATGATAGACGCCGCCTTTGAGGATGCCCTCCCATTTTTTGTCCTTCTTGGCGACGTGCTGCTCGCAGAGGGTCCGCAGGATGCGGACGGCAGTGGACCAATAATGATGCCCCTTCACCGGATCCTGCAACAGGCGGCAGAGGCGCAGGAGGCCGGACGCGGCAATGGCGGCGGCTGAAGTATCCAGAATCCGGCGGCTCTCGGGAGGTGCGTTGAAATCCCACGCAGGTACGCCGTCGCTGTTGGCATGGGTGATGAAATAATCGGCGCAGGCTTCGGCGGTTTCGAGAAATCGCGGATCGCGGCTGTATTCATACGACAGGCTGAAACCGTATAGCGCCCAGCTCAATCCACGGGACCAGCAGGAATCGCCCCGATAGCCCTGTTGCGTGCTCTGGCGCAGAAACTCGCCGGTTTGCAGATCGAAGATCCCTTCCTGCGCGGTGGACCCGTCGCCGCGAACCAGAACCCTACGAGTTGTCAGGCAATGACGCAGTGCGATGTCGCGCAGACGGCGGTCGCCTGTTTCGCGCGCGGCGTAGAAGATGATGCCGACGTTCATCATCACATCGATAAAGAGCGAATTTTCGCCGACGAACGATCGCAGATACTGGCCGTTCTCTTTGAACCGCAGGGCTTCGGTTTTGCCGGCCGCGATCAGGGCGTCCTTGAGTTTGGGGTCCTGGGTCAGCCGGTGCCAGCGATAATACGTCGACATGAACATGAAGCCGAGATCGTGGACGTCGCGATCGCTCTGGCGCGGCGCGAGCGGGGTCGTATACTGAATGGCTTGCTCCAGCCAATATTTGTCGGGCGATCCGGCCGCGATGTTGCGCTTGTGGAAAATCCACATCATGCCGGGGAGGAAGCCGTCGCACCAACTGGTCCAGACCTGGCCCTCGTGCTTCCAGCGGCCTTCGGCGGTGTACATCGGATAGAAGCCGGGCTGGGCTTCGATCAGCTTTCGCACCTGCTGCTGCGCGAACTGGAACGCGTCTTCGAACAGCTGACGGTCCGTTTCAAGGACAAACTGAATCATGCTCTCTGGATTCTAGCAGTCTCACGGATGTTCACTTGGGTGGCGGCGCGGGTTCGGGGTCGAGCTTCAGAACCGATTCGCCAATGTACTGGTGACAATGCTCGAAGGTGGTCAGGTTGCGGGCATTGTACGCGAACCCGTCGGTGACTTCGTAGACTGACCGCACTGGCAAAAGAAAGGGCTTGTCCGCAATCTGGACTTGGCCGTAATCGATGGCGGTGACGTCGGACGAAATTCTTATCGCGGGAGGCACGTTGTCGGCCGAAACGACGAGCCGCATCAAATCTAAAGTGTCAGGATCCACCCAAAAACGGCCGCTGTAGCCCACAATTGCCTGGCCGAATCGGGAGCCTATGTGAAACGCGCTCCGCGCCTGGGGCACGATGTAATCGAAACTGTGGGACGGATGGCCCTTCAGATTCGCATCGGCGACGGGCGTAAAGGTGGCCACGCCGGAGAGGAAGATGCTGCGGAGAAATAGCGCGAATTGGCCGTTCTCGATGGTTCCTCCGATCATTTTCTTCAGATCGGAGTGCTCCACGCCACCCTTCCCGGATAATCCGAAAAGCTCCTCACCTCCAACGTACACAACGTCGAGATGCAGGGTGTCCTTGTGCCGATAGTTGCCGAAGCGCCCGCGCTGCGTGAAGCGTTCGATGGTCTCGACGCACGTGTAATTCGGCAAGCGCCTCAGGTTCTCGCCGGCACGGGCTTTGATCTTGTCGATCAGCGAAGGTTCTTGAGCGCTTGCAACGACAAGTGCGCAGCACACGAACCAAAGGTGCATCTTAGGGAAATTATAGATCTGCTACCATCGCAATGCATGGCAGCAACCAAGATCACAGTAAACAACAACGGATCGATTCGCGTCGAAGGGGATTTCAGCATTCACGACGCCGAGGGGAAAGAGTTTGGACTGGGCGGACGCACGGTGATTGGGTTGTGCCGCTGCGGACATTCGGCGAACAAGCCGTTTTGCGATGGGAGCCACAAGGCGGAGGGGTTCGCGTCTAGTTGTCCAGCGCGGGATTTGCCGGTGAAGGTCTAGTGGCTGGTTGTTAGTGGCTGGTGGCTGGTGCGAAGCAAACGATCCCTTAGGGAGCTTCGCAGACAATGGAGCTTCTTTCCCAGCAAATCAATTTGGGCGCGCGCAATGTCGAATGGCCTGCCAGTATAGCCGAGCCTCGTAGCGAGTTCAAGCTGCGTTTCTAATTCCGCTAAGGATCCGAGTGCTATCGAAAGAAAGTGCAGGAATTCCTTGGACGATGAGCGAGCTTGGCCTTCGGCAATGTTCTATGGTATCGAAACCGCAGCTCGTTGCATCTGGGAACTCAGGGCGAAGATTTCGCTCTTAGGAAATCCCGCCGTGTAGGCATAGATTGTCTCTACCAAATCCAGCCCAAGACGCCATACTTCCAGGTCGCGGTAGCTCTTGACCATTGAACCGGTAGTCAGGCGGCGAAGCTTTTCTCACTGCCACCAACAACCAGCTACCAGCTACTCTTCTCCTAAAATACAAATGTCCTTCAAGTTCCGGTAATCTTCCGCGAAGTCGAGGCCGTAGCCGACCACGAATTCGTCGGGGATTTTGAATCCGACGTAAGACGCTTGCACTGGACGGAGGCGGCGCTCGGGTTTGTCCAATAGCGTCGCGATCGCAAGCGACTTGGGACGGCGCTGTTCGAGCACGTTGAGCAAATACGTCAGTGTGACGCCGCTATCCACGATGTCCTCGACGATTAGAACATGATGGCCTTCGATGGAGACATCCAGATCCTTGGTGACGCGCACCTGCCCCGACGACGTCTTGCCGCGGCCGTAACTTGAGATGCCCATGAACTCGATGCGCGATGGAGTGCGGATGGCGCGCGAGAGATCGGCCAGGAAGATGAAGGCGCCTTTGAGAATCGCGATGAGATAAATGGGGCCGTCGGGATAGTTGGCGCTGATCTGGTCGCCCATCTCCTGCACACGCTTTTGGATTTGTTCGGCGGTGAGGAAAACGCGGGGGACTAGAGCCATTCGCTAGTCGGCGCTGTGCGCGCGCGGGACTTGCTTGGTGCGGAGCCTGCTGACCGGAGTAGCCAAGCGAGTGCTGCCGGGACCGATATGGACGTGAGCCGCAGTGGCCTTACCCGCAATGGCATGCATGAACGCATAGTAGGGGATGTTGTGAAGCCTCAGATATTGGCGCAGCCAGACGCCTTCGGGCTGGCTCGGATCGACGGCCACATCCACGCGCCCGCGATGATCGAAGCCGAGCGCGCGATGCACTTCTGTCTCGCCTTCGGCGCTGATGGGCAACGAACGCGCGAAGCGGCTTTCGAAAGCGAACTCTAATGGTGCGAGATCCCGCGACTCATCAAACCCGCCGGCTCCCTCGTAATGCTCCATGCCTTGCGCGAAGAGCTCGAAGTTCTCCATTGCCGAACCCGGAATGTCCGCCGGTTTGGGAGCGTTGTTCATCGCCGCACTCTCGGTGATGAGTTCTGCACGCAGGTGAGCCAAATCGAGGCTGGTTTGCCGCAGCGTCAATTCTTCCTGCAAAGGCAGCACGTAGGATTGCGCCGCCACGCCCGCCGCGACGATCTCGCGCGCACGGTCCAGACGGGCTCGTTGGCGATCCACGCGCCTTTGAGCCGCCGCGATCATTTCGGTAGACGTTTCCTCGCTCGCGCCCTTGGCTGGAAACGCTCCGTATAAACTGCGTTCGAGAATTGCCTCATCCTGGGCGTCGGCTAGATCGGCCTCGGCTTGTTCCACACGAATGCGCGGCAGGGCCCCTGCCTCTACCAGATTCTTGATCCTTTGTAGTTCAAGCTGGGCCAAGTCCACGCCTTTTTGGGCCCGGATCTCGCCAGCGCTCGGAGCGTTGTCGAGCGCGCCGTCGGAGGTCTGAGCAGCCAAGCCGGGGGGCAGAACCAGAGTGCCAAGTGACAATACGAACGTCAGCAATTGTCGCATTGGAAATTTCAGTGTACCATACAGACAGGAGATCAATTTCCCTATTCGAGAACACCGCAGTTTAGGAGCCGGTAGTACAGCCGTCCAGCCCACCGCCCCGCCGCTTACCACCCCCGCGTGGCTCACCGCAGTGCGAGCCGCTGAAGCCAAGAAAGCCCTCGACATTCGCGTGCTCGATTTGCGCGAGGTCACTTCGTTCGCCGATTTCTTCGTGATCTGCACGGGGACCAATCCTAAGCAGATCCAGGCCATCAGCGAAGAGATCGGGGAGGAATTGGGGAAGCGCGGCGAATACCCCGTGAGCGTTGAAGGGTTCGCGAATGCCGAATGGATCCTGGCCGATTTCGGCGATTATCTGATCCACGTATTCTCGCCGAAGGCGCGCGACTTTTATGAGCTGGAGCGGCTTTGGCGCCACGCCAAGGTGGTTGAGATTCCGCCCGCGGCGTAAGGAACTCCCAAATGATCTTTGGCGCGCACGTCATCTTGTACACCAAGGACGCGGACGCAGATCGCGACTTCCTGCGGGATGTGCTCGGTTTTTCATCCGTGGACGCCGGGAATGGGTGGCTGATCTTCGCGCTGCCTCCAGCGGAAGCGGCGGTTCATCCAGCCGAAGAAAATGGCCGGCACGAACTCTTCTTCATGTGTGACGATCTGAAGGCCGAGATCGAGACGCTGCAGAAGAAGGGGGTCGGCTGTTCGGAAGTGAAAAACGAAAGGTGGGGATCGATCAGCCAGATCCGGCTTCCCGGCGGAGGCGAAATCGGCCTGTACCAGCCGAAGCATCCGATGGCCGTGACCCGCGCTTCAAGCTGACCCGTTACCGCTGGCCGAGCCGGAGCCCGGCTTCTTGCAGCAACTCGACCCGTTCTTCGCCACTACTGGCTCCAGAATTCCGGTAATCGCTTCGAAGATGTAGCTGGGCGAGCGGTCGCCGCGAATTTGATGATACTTGCGGTCCTGATAGTAGGCCAGCACGGGCCGCGTGATCTCGTCGTAGGTGCGAATGCGTTCGCCCACAACTTCTTCGCTATCGTCCTTGCGAGTGATCAGGGGCGTTCCGTCGTCGTCGCAAATTCCGGGAGTCTTGGGCGGCTGATGCAGCAGGTTGTAGATGCGCTTGCACTGCGGGCATTGGCGGCGCGATGTGAGGCGGCCGACCAGGGCGTCCATGGGGACATCGAGATGCAGCACGATCGGCGACTCGAGTTGCTGCTGGTTCAGCACCCCGTCCAGGTACTCGGCTTGTTCCACGGTTCTGGGGTAGCCGTCCAGCAGGAAGCCGTGCGCGCAATCAGGGGCCGACACACGCTGCGCCAGCATCCGGTTGACGAGGTCGTCACTGACCAATCCCCCACCGGACATGATGGCCCGCGCGGCATTCCCGAGCGCCGAGCCAGCCTTGATTTCCTCGCGCAGCATATCGCCGGTCGAGATGGCCGGGATGCCCAACCATTGCGAAATTTTCCCTGACTGCGTTCCTTTGCCGCTGCCAGGCGGTCCAAAGAGCAGAAGGACCAAACCACCCTCCGTTCTGTTCACACCACTCAAGTTTGCCGACTGAATCAACTTCTAAGGTCGGCGAATCCCCACGAAAAGACTATCACTATTTCGTCCCACGCGTACCACTATCAAGGCTCGCGAGGTTCCAGTACCGCGATGTTCACATCAGGGCTTTTTACAGGCCCCTCAGAGTCTTTTGCAAGCCAAGGTTAAACCGTCGCGGACCGGCAGCATACTCAACCACACGCGGTCGTCCTGCCTCAATTGAGCATTGAAAGCCCGGATGGCGCGCGTATCGGGATCGTCGAATGATGCATCGATCACGCGACCATACCAGAGTACATTGTCTACGGCAATCAATCCACCGGGCCGGAGAAGAACCAGGGCACGCTCGTAATAATTGGCGTAGTTGGTCTTGTCGGCATCGATAAAAACGAAGTCGAATCGATTGCCTTGGCCGCTCGCGATCAGGTCGTCGAGAGTGGTGAGCGCCTGCCCGATGCGCAAGTCGATTTTCCGCTCCACGCCTGCTTCTCGCCAATAGCGGCGCGCTACGGCGGTCCACTCTTCGTTGATATCGCAGGCGATGACCCGGCCATCGTCCGGCAACGCCTGGGCCACTACCAGCGCGCTGTAGCCAGTGTAGACCCCGATCTCGATGGTACGGCGCGCGCCAATCAGATGCAGGAGCAGAGCCATGAACTGGCCCTGCTCGGCGGAAATCTGACAATTGGAACTCGGTAGAAGGGCCGTCTCCTCGCGAAGCCGACGCAGGATTTCCGGTTCTCGAAGCGTCACGCTCCGCATGTACTCCCACAGAGGGCCGCTGATGGTTAGATCGTTGATGGAAGGTTGAGATGACGCCATCACCTTCCATTGAACACCACCTGTCAATACCACGCGATTCCAGGGTGGTCCTAGGGCTTATTGCGGAGCGAACGCCAGCAAAACATTTCCCGGGATTCCAGAGGTCACGCTGTACCCCGAGCCAATGAAAACCATCCCGCCGGCGATGGTTGGCCCGATAGAACCGATCGATCCGCCATGCGCGGGAACCTGGTTCACGGTGGTGAAGTCGCGAGCGGTGTCGAAGCTCCAGAGTTCCTTGCCGTCGGCGGTTGCGAGCGCGTGAACCTTGCCGTCGGTGCCTCCGATGAAGACGGCTCCCGGAATCGCGCTACTCGCCGCAGCGTAGGACTCACGGCTGCCTGGCGGCGTGAGGCGTGTGGTCCAAACCTGTTCGCCGGTAGCCAATTGAACAGCCGTTATCGAGCCGGTGACCAAGCCGACGTAGAAATTCTGCCGGTCCGCAGAGCCGCCCCACACGAGGTTGGTGTTGCGAGTTCCCTTCTTCTCGGAGAGATCGGTCTTCCACACGAGAGCGCCCTTGCGATCGGGATCCAGCGCAAAAATTGTGCCGCTCTTATTGGGAGCGAGCAGAAGGTCGCGTCCGCCGACGGTCTTCAAAATCGGCGAGGCGCCAAAATCCCAATCGGGCCCAGGATTTTCCGGGCAGTGCTCGGTCTTGATCTTGCCGAAACAGCCGCCCAGCGTCGCGTCGTTGGGCTCGGCTTGAAAATGCCACAAGAGCTTGCCGCTGTCCATGTCGACAGCCAGGATGGAGTCCGATGTTTCAGGCGCAGGCTCGGTGGCCGAATCGCCGTCGCCGAAGTAAATCGCGTGGCGCTTGGCATCCACCGTCGGCGAATTCCACACCGCGACGCCGGACGGCGCATAGAGCTGGGTTCCGATCGAATTTTTCTTGGTTGGCTTCGGTTCTGGGATCGTGTAGGCCTTCCAAACTTGATCGCCGGTCTGGGCATTCAGCGCGACCACGCTGCCGCGAAAGGTGCAGCAGGGATAATCGAGCACGGATGCGGAGAAGCCTTCCGAAGTGGACACCGGAACGTAGAGCCGGCCTTGGTATAGCGTCGGAGCAGCGGTG
>DATHMO010000276.1:0-11038 GCA_035486995.1 Bryobacteraceae bacterium | reverse complement strand
TCACGGTCTTGCTGTTCTTGAGCAGGCTGTAATTTGCAGGATCGGAACGCGGAATCGGTTCGCCGGAGAACATGCGGTCGCGCTCCACTTTCCTCACCAGCCACGTCGAGCCGGCAAAAGCATTCGCGTTCGCGACGTGATCGCCGTGATAGTGCGACATGGCCAGATACGTGATATCCGCCGGCGTATAGCTGACGGCCGCGAGCTGCGGGAGCAGCGGCTTCGCCTGCGTGACGACGCCCGCCGACGCAGCGCCCCCGCCCGCCGGAAACGCGCGATCCGGAATGTCGCCGTTGTCCCACATCAGCGTTCCTTTGGGATGCGCCACCAGGATGCAAGGAATCGCCATTTCGGTCGACCCCACCTCTTCCTTCTTCAACGAATAGGCATCCACGGTGGTGGTGTGAATGGTGCCGCAATCGAAGATGTAGAGGCGAAGAGTTTTGGGAGGGTTCGGCGCGGCTGGCAGGAGGTTGGCCGCGAGGGACGCGCCGAGGAGGATGAGAATTGAGGTTGGTCGAAGCATTCAGTTTCCGCCAGGGTTTAGTCTACATCTTCGTTGACCTGCCACCGTGGTGCCTATGGTCCGTATCCCTCTCACCAAGACGGGCGACGCGGATCGAGCTGTCCGGGATGCTAATCCCACTTGCGACTGATCTCGCACGATTTATCCTCAAGGATGCGGATCTCGTATCTCATATCGTCGCCCTTGAAGGCAAACCAAAGAGGGGTGAGGCTATGGGCTAATCCGGCGAAGGATTGATCATGAGATCGCACGATTCCGGTGACCTTCTCGCCTCTTGCCGCCTTCAATGGTATTTTGCCTGGAAACTCGATTGTGACGTCGTATATGGGCCTGGATTCCGCGAACCCCACATAAATGAAGCCCTCAGCACTTTCCATGGTTCAACCATTCTAAGACTTTTCTAAAGGCTTTTGTGGTCAAACTGCCATCGCATGAGCAGCCCGGCCCGGTGATCGGCAGAGAGCTCCCTCGCGCAATGCGCGTAAGCCATAAACGCGCGGATGCGGTATTTCGCCTTTCTTCTCAGACCTCGTTAGGATAGCTCAGGCCCTCAGCCGACTCGTTTCGTTATCCTTCCAGCGCTTTCCGCATTTCGAACACTCCTGCTCATTCGTCTCCTCGTGATCCGCGTTATAAACTCGGTAAATGACTGAATGGTCGCAGAGCTCCTGCTTTTTGTTCATTTCGTCCTCCATGGGGACATCGTATCAAGTTGCGCAACACTGGTAGACTGCCGGGAAGAGCATTGACCGCCATGAGTAACGATGAGCAAATGGCCGCAATTGGTAGAATGATTTTCGAGCGTTCTGAGCTACGGAAGCAGAGATCGCTTCGATTGCAGGAGATACAGCAAACGGGACTAGCTCTTGAATCGATTGGCAATTCTCTACGTTCCACCAATCGCGACTTCACGGAGACCCTAAAGGTAACGAATACGCTTATAACCGGCGGCGGTTTAGACGCGCTGAAGACGAGCATTGTCGATTACCAACGGATCCAACTCCTGCTCGCAAATATTGAGGCTGCCTTAAAGAACGCTGGCGTTGACTAGGTCTCTTGGCGGCGACAACACACGGACCACTCACCGTTATTCCGAACCGCCGACTAATTCCTGCCCGCCGTCCCCATCTGTTCCTTCCTCGCCTCCGCCTCCACCGCCCGCATCACCCGCAGCGTATTCCCGCCATAAATCTTGCGAATGTCCGCCTCCGAATACCCTTTCACCAGCAGCGCGCGCGTCAGATTCGGGAACTTCGATACATCTTCCAGCCCCACCGGCGTGCAGAACACGCCATCGAAATCGCTGCCAATCCCCACCGCATCGATCCCGCCCACCTTCACCGCATGATCGATGTGCGCCACCACGTCTTCGAGCGTCGCCGGCGGCACCTTCTTGCGATATTCGGCGATCGTCGCGTCCTCGCCCGCCGCGCCCGGCAGTGTGCTGTCCTTCACCGTCTTCGACGCCGCGGCCGACTTCTCCGACAAAAACGGGCAATTGAAATTGATCTGCATCACGCCGCCCTTCTTCCCGAGCGCCGCGATCATCTCGTCCGTCATGTTGCGCGGCACGTTGCATAGCGCCCGGCACGATGAATGCGACGCGATGATCGGCGCCGTGCTCACCGCCAGCGCGTCCCAAAACGTTTTGTCGGCCGTGTGCGAAATGTCGATCATCATCCCCAGCCGGTTCATCTCGCGCACCACCTGCTTGCCGAACGGCGTCAGCCCGTTGTGATGCTCCACGCCCGCCTTGTCCACGTCGCCCGACGAATCCGCCCAACTGTTGGTATTAGTGTGCGTCAGCGTCATATAGCGGATGCCGAGGTCGTAGTAATCGCGCAGCAGCCGCAGGCTGTCTTCAATCGCGTGCCCACCCTCGATGCCCATCAGCGCCGCAATTTTGCCCTGTTTATGGATCCGCTCGATGTCGTCGGCCGTGCCGGCTAGCACGAAGTCGTTCGGGTATCGCTCCACGATGTCGTGCCGCACCGTGTCGATCATCTGTAGCGTGCGGTTCGCCGAGTGATTGCCGTTCACGTAGCTCGACGAAACATACACCGCAAAAAACTGCGCGCCCACGCCGCCTTCCTTGAGCGACGTGATGTTGGTGTGCCCGTCGTTCTTGTTCTTGCCGATGTCGTAGCCGTCAACCGTGCGGCTCGTGATGTCGTTGTGGGTGTCGATCAGCAGCATCGAGCGATGGATTCGCTCCACCTCGGCGTCCGTCACCGATCTCGTCTGTGCCATACACACCAGCGCCAAAGCCACTAAGCCGGAGAGGGTTCGCATGCCCTGAATATAGCGCGAAATATTCCCCAACATAAAGAAATCATTGGATTCTGTCGATCTGTTGACCGGCGGAATGGAGCACGACGCAACAACCCGGCTCGCGATCCTCATCCCGGTTTTTAACGACTGGAACGCGGTCGCCCTCCTGCTTCCGGCGTTGGACCACGCGCTTGAAGATTGCCCGCTGCGCCCCGAAGTGCTGCTCGTCAACGATGGTTCCACCCAGGCACTCGCCCCCGGGCTTTTAGTACAACACTTCGAACATTTGCACTCGGTCCAGATCCTGCACCTACGCCGCAACCTTGGTCATCAACGCGCCATCGCAGTCGGGCTGGTTCACATCCACAAACACTTTCCGTGCAAAGCCGTCATCGTCATGGATGGCGACGGTGAGGACCGCCCGCGCGATGTAGCCCGCCTAGTTAACGAATTCAGCCGCCAGAGCGAAAGCTCCATCATCTTCGCCGAACGGGCCAAACGCATGGAGAACGCAATGTTCCAGCTTTGCTACCGGCTTTACTGCGCGATGCACTGGCTTCTCACGGGCGTGCGCGTCCGCGTCGGCAACTTCAGCATCGTTCCGTGGCAAGCTGTCGAGCGTCTGGTGGTGGTATCGGAACTCTGGAATCACTACGCCGCCGCCGTATTTCGCGCGCGGCTTCCCCACCGCACCATCCCCATGGACCGCGGTCGGCGCATCAACGGGGAATCGAAGATGAACTTCGTGGCGCTGCTGGTCCACGGGCTGAGCGCGATTTCGGTCTTCAGCGATGTCGTTAGTACGCGCCTATTGGTGATGGCATTGTCGGGAATCGCGGTGCTGGCCGGGGCAGCCGGAACCGCCATGGCAATGCACGTCGCCATTCCAGGCTGGGCTGGGTACGCCGCCGCCGTATCGTTGTTGCTGCTGACGCAAGCCTTATTCGGCGCATTCCTGCTCGTGTTCACTACCATCAGCGCGCGAGCCAACATGAGCTTTATTCCATCGCGCGACGCGCACCATTTTATCGATCGCCAGGAGCGAGTGTTCCCCCTTGACACCCTATCAATACGCCGGCTCCGAGCTGGAAATCTTTGAGAAAGCGTACAACTGGAAAGCGTACCTGCGCCGCTCCATGCAGCCGTACTTGCGCGGTTCCGTGCTCGAAGTGGGCGCGGGACTAGGCGCCAACACGCGTCAGTTTGCGTCCCTCAACTTCGATCGATGGACCTGCCTGGAGCCCGATGAATCGTTGCTCGAACAAATTGAGCCGGCCGGCCGTCGCGAGCTCGTGTTGGGCGATCTTTCCGCGCTCCACGCGTCCCGGCTATTCGATGCGATCCTCTACATCGACGTGCTCGAGCACATCGCAGACGACTCGGCGGAGTTAAGTCGAGCAGCAGCCCACTTAAGCCCAGGTGGCACGCTCATCGTACTCTCGCCCGCGCATCCATTTCTTTTCACTCCGTTCGACCAGGCCATCGGTCACTATCGCCGCTACACCCGTCAATCACTTCAGGCCGCCGCGCCGCGCCATCTGCGCCGCGAAAAGCTCATTTATCTCGACTCGGTTGGAATGCTCGCGTCGCTCGCCAATCGCCTGCTGCTGGATCAAAGCATGCCAACCGCGGCTCAGATCCACACCTGGGACACCTACCTCGTCCCGTGCTCGCGTTTGATAGACCGGCTCTTCTTGGGCGCGATCGGAAAGTCGGTGCTGGGTGTCTGGCGCAATGTATAGGCGTCTCGCCCCGGCAGCTTTTTTTGTTGCAGCGGTCGCGCTATTGTTCTGGATGTTCGGGAACCGCCTGATCCTCGCCACCAACGACGAGGGCATCTATTTCGACGCCGCCGAGCGCATTCTCCACGGCCAAAAGCCGTACGTCGACTTCTTCGGCTACATGAGCCCGGGCAGCTTCTGGATGCAGGCGCTTGCGTTTCGATTACTCGGCGTCACGCTGGCCGCCGGACGCGTGCTCGTTCTCTTCTATGTTGCGCTGGAGTGTGCCCTGATTTACTGGCTGGTGGAGCGATTCGCCTCGCGCACCACGGCCATCCTCACCGCGCTGTTCTTTCTTGCGTTCCAGACTGCCGATCCGCGCCTGCTCACCGCGCAGCATCGCTGGGATAGCAGTGCGTTCGCACTGGCCTCGATCGCGATTTGTGTCGCGAGCCAACGGCGCTGGACGCTCGCCGCATCGGGATTCCTGATCGCATGCGCGGCACTGGCAACGCCCTCGGTCGCGCTGGTCGCGATTGCAACATTAATCTGGCTCGGCCGGCGATCGTCGTGGTATCTCGCGGGAATCGCCATCGCCGGATCGTCCGCCATCGCCGCGCTCTGGATCAACGGAACCTTCGAAGCCTTTCTCGCGCAATTGGGCTGGCTTTCGCGCAACTACGCTGCAGTGAACGTGATGCCCTACGGAAGCATCATCGGTGGCTGGGATGCGCTATTCCAAGACGCAAGTGTTTGGGAACTCCCGATTCGCATCGGGATTGTCTTCTGTCTGGCCCTTCCCGCGATCCTTCCGATCGCCGCGCTCGCCGGTGGAGCTGTACTGTGGTTTCGGCGTCG
This sequence comes from Bryobacteraceae bacterium, assembly GCA_035486995.1. GTDB lineage: Bacteria > Acidobacteriota > Terriglobia > Bryobacterales > Bryobacteraceae > Palsa-89. Next base: position 5,662 of record DATHMO010000276.1, on the reverse strand, counting down.
CGAATCGACCCTGCTCTATTTGTTGTTTTGCGTGATCGCGCTGATCGCATCGACTCATCCGCGATCCGATGTCGCTCACCTGGCCTATGTCGCTGCCTTGCCGTACGCCGTCGCTGGTATCGTGACCTATCGCCTGTTGCCGGCACTCCCGCGCGTTTGGCTCACCCTTGCGATGGCCGTGTTTGCCTCAGCATTTCTAATGCAGGTTCAGCTCCCCGGCAACTTCAAAACGCTGCACACTCCGGTGGGCGACCTTCGAGCCGGCGTCGAGGAAGCGCCATTAGTCCAGCAACTCCTCGCGAGCGTTCGCCCGCATCAATCGCTATTCGTCTATCCCTACAAACCGCTGCTCTACTTTGTCACGCAGGCCGACAATCCAACGCGCTACTCGTATCTCGCGCCGGGATTGATGACCGCCGAAGATGCACGCCTCGCTCTCTCGGAGCTCGAAGCGCGCCCACCCGAATGGGTCCTCTATATGGCCCTCGATCGAGCCGAATTCGAGCGCGTCTTTCCAGCCGCGAAGGGTTTCGATCCGCATTATCCGGAACTCGAAAGCTGGATCCAGGCGAACTATCGCGCGTCCGCCTGCCCGCCGCTGAACGGGTACGTACTCATGCGCCGCGGGATCGCCCGACCCCCAAGCTAGGCTTTCTTCTTTTTCGTGGTCGGCTTCGGCTTCAGCGATGCCACGTAGGCGTAACTCATATCGAAATACTTCTTCAACTCGCGTGTTGAGGCGAGCAGGGAGTCGGGAACTTCCACGTACTCGGGCTGCACCTTTCCGTACGCCACGCACAACTTGGCCTTGTACTTTTTGAGAAACACCTCGCGTTCGCCTTCCGGCAACCGCAGCTCCAGCTTGCCTTCCTTGCTCAGGTAGCTGAACATGTGTCCGTTGAGCGAAGTGTAAGGCACGGTCGCGCCCAGCCGCTCCACTTTCGGATTGGTGGCCACCAGTTTTTCATAGAGTGCGAGCTTATCCGAGGGGACCGCTGCCGCCGTGGGCTTTGCCATGCCGGATAGTGTATCGAACGCGGTTAGATTGGGATTATCCTTGTCACGTCCTGGTCGTCAGTGCGAAGGGTCGCCGAATCGATCCGGTTGTATGATTTGCCGTCGAATCGAAAATAGCTTAAGTCCGCCTCGGCCGCGCCAATGTGCCAGCCGACGACGATGTCGCGATATCCGTGGCTGGCTGTCGGCTGGACTGAATGGAACCATCCACCGAAACGCTGCTCCGGGCTGGCAAGAATAACGGGATTGCGGCCATCAAAGCGGATGAGCCACATCGCTCCGTTGGAGCCTTGCCCGCCGCGAGCACAACCTGTGCCGGCCTCTACAAGAAACACTTTCACCCGCGGCGAAAGAGGGATAGTCTCGTAGATCAGATTCGTTAGCCATTCATCGGTTTCCGAATCACAGCCCCAGCCATCCACTGATGCCCGAGCCTTCAGGAGTTCGACTATGGATTTCTGTTGAGATTGGGGCAGCGTGACGCGATGAATCTGTTGTGAGTAGGAGACCTTGACATGCTGCCAGACATCCGATTGCGCGAAGATCGATGGGCCGAGGAGCCCCGTCGCGAGCACAAGCGCAAGTCTCACAAAGAATTCTCACCCTAGAATACCAGTGCCCTCCGCGCGCGTCCGAGCTGTGCAAACATGATTCATGAAACGACGCGCGCTCCCGCTTCTCCTTCCCCTCTTTCTTTGCACCCTGCTTCCCGCCGCCGACCACACTCTCAAGGTCACGCCGCAGACCATCGCCTGGGGCTACTATTGGTCGGCCGCGAAGCCCGTGCTTACGATTCACTCCGGCGACACGGTCGAGATTGAAACCGTCTCTGGAAATCCCGAGCGGCTCGCGGAAGCCGGCCTCCCACCCGATCAAATCCCCGCCGCGTTGCGGACCATATACAAAGAGATTCCCCAAGACCAGCGCGGACCCGGTGGCCATCTGCTCACGGGTCCCGTGGCGATCGAAGGCGCCGAGCCCGGCGACGTGCTCGAAGTCCGCATCCGCGAAATCCGCATGGATGTCCCATACGCTTACAACAGCTTTCGCAAAGGCTCGGGCTTCCTGCCCGACGAGTTCGAAGGCGCGCAAACCAAAATCATTCCACTGGACCGCGCGCGCAACATAGGAACCTTCGCGCCCGGCATCGAGATTCCGCTCAAGCCGTTCTTCGGCAGCATGGGCGTCGCCCCGCCCGAAAGTGCCGGCAAGGTGCATAGCGGCCCGCCGGGAATTCACGCGGGCAACCTGGATAACAAGGAACTCGTCGCCGGAACCACGTTGTTCATTCCCGTGCATGCGCGCGGCGCGCTATTCGAAGTCGGCGACGGCCATGCCGGCATGGGCAACGGCGAAGTCGACATCACCGCCATGGAGACGTCGCTTACCGGCGTCTTCCAGTTCGTCCTGCACAAGGATATGCATCTGAAGTGGCCGCGCGCGGAGACGCCCACGCATTGGATCACCATGGGACTCGATCCGGATCTCACCGAAGCGACCAAAATTGCCGTCCATGAGACGCTTGATTTCCTAATGAGCGAGAAGAAGCTGACGCGCGAGCAGGCCTACATGCTGGCGAGCGTAGCCGTGGATTTCGACATCACGCAGTTGGTGGATGGAACAAAGGGCGTCCACGGCATGATCCCCAAGAGCATATTCGGGGCGGGGAAGTAAGCCGCCCGACGCCAAATCGGATACTATGGTGCCATCGCGATGAGCAAAGGCCGTGAAGTTCGCTGCTACGATTACGTGAATCATCCCTATGCGCAAGTACGCGATGTGCTAGGTAAGGACGCACCGGCGATATTTCAGGCAGCCACTAAGTCTGCGAACTCCCGCGCACAATCCATCATCTCGGAACTGCGAGTCGATGTCGGCGGGATCGCGCTTGAGGCCGACATCGTGATCACGGTCAAGAAGTGGGAAGAGCAGACGGCCGAAATGTCGGGGCCGTCCACGCGATTGCAGCTGGAATGGCAGGCGGCGAAGATGCCGGGCCTCTTTCCGCTGATGAAGGCGGAACTCGTAATCTATCCTTTAACCGCCAGCGAAACGCAACTGGATTTCGCGGGCCTCTACGAACCGCCGCTCGGTGTAGTGGGCAAGGCCCTGGACGCGGTGGTCGGCTACCGCATCGCCGAGGTGTCGGTGCATCGCTTTGTGAACGACGTAGCTGGATACCTGCGGCAGGCGCTGTCAAATTAGCTACGCCGGGAGAACAAAATGCGCCATCAACCGCTGATTGTCCTGCTCGCGTCCCTCTGCGTTGGCGCCCACGCGCAATGGCTGAACTATCCCGCCCCTGGAACGCCCCGCACTCCGGACGGCAAGCCCAACCTCGCTGCCCCCGCGCCGCACACAGCCGATGGCAAGCCCGATCTCTCCGGTGTCTGGATGCACCAGGCAACCACCATCGCGGAAGTGAGGCGCCTGTTCGGCGATCGCTTCGAGTCCGAGATCAAACTCGCGCCGCCCGGAATGGAAATCGGCACCCAACACAAATATGCTTTTGATATCTTGATCGACCACAAGCCCGAAGAAGCAATGCTGCGGCCCCAAGCCATCGAGATACTGCGACGCACCGCCGCTGCCCGCAACCCCGCCGACGTTTGCACCGGCGTCTTTGGATTTCCGCTCGCCGGCCTCCTCTCCGAACCGATTAAGATCGTGCAGGCGCCCCGGCTGACGATGGTCTTGTACGAAGTCCAGAACCTCCATCGCCAAATCTACACTGACGGGCGCGATCTTCCCAAGGAGGTCAACCTCCCGGCTTACATGGGCTACTCGGCCGGACATTGGGAGCGCGACACGCTGGTGGTGGAGAGCGCCGGCTTCAACGACAAAACCACCCTGGATGCGATGGGGCACCCGCACAGCGAAGGGCTGCACATCACGGAACGCTTCCGCCGGCGCGACTTCGGACACCTGGACGTCGAAATGACATTCGACGATCCCCAGATGTACACCCAGCCTTTTACCGTTAAGATCCCGCATTATCTGCTGGCCGACGCCGATATCTTTGAAGATTCCTGCGATAACGAGAAGGACCGGACCCATCTGGGAAAACAGTAGGCCACGTGGTGATCTTTGTGTCGCCGCGCGTTTTGAGCGAAACTAATAGTTTCTATGTCGAACACCAGCGGACGTCATTTCCTCCAGGTTCCCGGACCCAGCAATGTCCCGGACCGTGTGCTCCGAGCGATCGCTCGGCCTACCATCGATCATCGCGGCCCGGAGTTCGGCCGCCTTGCGCTCGAGCTTTTGGAAGAGCTAAAGCCGGTGTTCAAAACCGAGTCGGGCAAGATCATGATCTTCCCGTCGTCCGGCACCGGTGCCTGGGAAGCGGCCATCGCCAACACGCTTTCGCCCGGCGACAAAGTTCTGATGTTTGAGACTGGCCAATTCGCCACGTTGTGGAAAAACATGGCGCGAGATCTCGGCCTCGATGTGCAATTCGTCACCGACGATTGGCGGCACGGCGCCGATCCCGCCGCGGTGGAAACGATCCTGCGCGAAGATCGCGACCACAGAATCAAAGCCGTGATGGTAGTCCACAACGAAACGTCGAGCGCTGTGACCAATTCCATCCCCGCCATGCGCAAGGCGCTGGATCGCGCCGGACATCCTGCTCTGTTGATGGTCGACACCATTTCGTCCCTCGGTTCCATGGACTACCGGCACGACGAATGGGGCGTCGACGTCGCCATCGCCGGTTCGCAAAAGGGTCTGATGCTGCCGCCCGGCCTCGGGTTCAATTGCGCCAGTGAAAGAGCTCTCGCTGCATCGAAATCGGCGAAAATGCCGCGTTCCTATTGGGATTGGCAGGCCATGCTCGGCCAAAACAAGATCGGATTTTTCCCCTACACTCCCGCGACCAATCTACTTTATGGACTGCGTGAGTCGTTGCAGATGCTGCAGGAAGAAGGCCTGGAGAATGTGTTCGCGCGGCACGCCCGGCATGGGGAAGCAACGCGACGCGCCGTCCGCGCCTGGGGACTCGAAATCGTCTGTGCCGACCCGGAACGCTACAGCAGCTCTGTCACGGCGGTTTTCGTGCCGCCCACCATCAATGCCGACGAGTATCGGAAAGTAGTCCTCGAGAATTTCAACATGTCGCTCGGCAGCGGCCTCGGGAAGCTGGCAGGCAAGGCATTCCGCATAGGGCACCTGGGCGATTTCAACGATCTCATGCTGTCTGGAACCCTCTCGGGCGTCGAAATGGGCCTGACCCTCGCCGGTGTTCCGCATAATCGCGGAGGCGTGGCGGCAGCGCTCGATTATTTGACGTCTGCGGCGCAAGAAGTCCAGTCGCAAGCCCTGCAAGCCGTACTCGAAACGGCCTCGCAAGCACGCTAGTTTCAGGGCTCCTAGCCACAGATGAACACGGATGAACTGATTCCCGTTAGCGTTCATCTGTCCCTGTATCAGGACGGCTCGACTGTTGGTTTTCAAGGACTAACTCCATGACTCGGTAAGGCACCAGTTCTTTTGATCTTCTTGGAGCTCGGGCGGGCCGTCAGCGCAGGTGCTACCAGAGAACCGCCGGGTCAGGAGGTACAGGTTCAATGTTGTCCTCACGATGCAGGGGCCATCTGTGTTTATCTGCGTTCATCCGTGGCTAATGTTCCTCTTCACCTGTGGCCAA
>DATHMO010000275.1:0-4630 GCA_035486995.1 Bryobacteraceae bacterium | reverse complement strand
TCGCTCTCGGCGCATTCACCGTCCTCCTCTTCTGGGCCTGGTTCCGCAGCAAAGACCGCGCGCCCGGCGTCCCCACCATCTTCGAATTTTTCCTCGGTCTCGCCACCAATTTCTTCGACACGCTCGGCATCGGTTCCTTCGCCCCCACGGCCAGCATCTTCAAATTCCGGAATATGGTACCGGACGAAAAGATCCCGGGCACTCTGAACGTCGGCCACGCACTTCCCACATTGCTCGAAGCGTTCCTATTCATCGCAATCGTTCAAGTGGATGTCCTCACATTGGTTCTGATGATGGGGGCAGCCGTGATCGGCGCCTGGTTTGGAGCGGGCATCGTGGCAAGCTGGCCCCGCCGCTGGGTCCAAATCGGAATGGGAATCGCACTGTTCGCGGCCGCGTGCTTCTTCCTGATGTCGAACCTGAACTTGTTCCCATCCGGCGGCACGGCGCTGATCCTGACGCATTGGCGCCTGTGGGCCGGCGTAATCGGAAGCCTTGTTCTGGGCGCATTCATGACCCTCGGGATCGGCCTTTACGCACCTTGCATGATCCTGGTGAGCCTGCTCGGCATGGATCCCAAAGCCGCGTTTCCCATCATGATGGGCTCCTGCGCGTTCCTGATGCCGGTGGCGAGCGCGCGATTCATCAACGCGGGAAGCTTCAGTCCACGAGCGGCCTTGGGCCTGGCATTAGGCGGACTGCCCGGAGTCCTGATCGCCGCGCTGATCGTGAAGTCCCTCCCGTTAACGGCCATGCGCTGGTTAGTGGTGGTCGCAGTGATCTACGCGGCATTCACCATGCTCCGATCGGCCCTCCAGCCCTCGGTTCCTGCTCCCCTCGGCGCTCCCGCCAAAGCCAAGCTATACTGAATACAGACAGTCCTTGGGCCCCTATTTATGACCAGGCGTATCAAGTTTTTCGTAGCATCCACCTCCACCTGCCTCGTTTTTGTGCTGCTGTTCGGCGCCATGCGCGGCAAAAGCGCTTCCCCCGAAGACACGTACCGGCACCTCGCGGTTTACACCGAAGTGCTCTCGCGCATCAAGAGCGATTACGTGGAAGAACCCGACATGAAGAGCGTCACTCTCGGCGCGTTGAACGGGCTGCTGGAATCCATTGACCCTTATGCCAGCTACTTGAACTCCGACCAATACAAGCAGTGGCTCAAGAGCAAGGATCAGCACAAGGCCGACGTCGGCTTGGTTCTTTCGAAGAAGTTCGGTTACGTTGGGATCGTCGACGCCATTCCGGGATCGCCGGCGGCCAAGGCCGGACTTGGCACCACCGACGTTCTTGAAACCATCAACGGCGTCGCCACTCGCGACATGCCGCTGGCGTTTGCTCAATTGCTGCTCGAAGGTGATCCGGGAACCACGGTCGAACTCGGCGTGTTGCGATTCCGCAAGCCTGAGCCGCAGAAACTCACTCTGACGCGCGCCATGGTTGATTATCCGGCCGTCACAGCGAAGATGCTGCCCGATCAAGTGGGCTTGATTCAAGTCGCAAGTTTGGAAGGCAACCGCACCCAGGAAGTCGCCGCGAAAGTGGATGAGCTGCAGAAGCAAGGCGCCAAGGATTTGATCCTGGACCTGCGCCACTGCGCTACCGGCGATCCGGAAACGGGCGAGAAGCTGGCGAATCTGTTCCTCGACAAAGGTCTCATTACCTATAGCGAAGGTCAGAAAGTGGAGCGGCACGACGTAACGGCCGATCCGGCCGCGGATCGCAGCCATCTGCCTTTGGCCGTAATTGTGAATCGGGGCACTGCGGACGGCGCTGAAATCGCCGCTGCCGCGTTGCTGGACGACAAGCGCGCCGAAGTGGTTGGCGAGCGCACCTACGGAGACGCGGCGATCCGCAAGGCGATCACCATGGACGACGGTTCGGCCGTGATTCTATCGGTCGCAAAGTATTATTCCCCGGCCGGCAAGGCCATTCAGGACACCGGCGTCACGCCGTCGGTGCCCGTGCAAGAATCCGAGCCCGTGTCGGTGGACGATGACGGAACTCCCCAGACCGTGGAACCACCCGCGCCGCCGGCTGGTGAGGATCTGTTGCTGAAGAAAGCGATCGAGGTCGTTACCAAAGGCAAGAGCGAAGTGGTTTCCAATACCGGCGATTCCAAAGACAGCCTGCCGGCGCGCACTCCGCTGAACATACCGAAGCCGTCGAGCGCTCCTCCGCAATAGAGTTTGACAGTTGCCCATCTACGAATACAAATGCGAAGGCTGCGGCGAGGTCTTTGAAGTCATCCAGAAGTTTGCCGACGAGCCACTCGCCGTTCACGAGAAATGTGGCGGACACGTGCATCGGTTGATGTCCGCGCCGTCGTTCCAGTTCAAAGGCTCGGGTTGGTATGTGACGGACTACGCCAAAGGCAACGTCAGCGGGCCTCCCAAGCACGAATCGGGCAAGAGTGAATCCGCCAAGGGTGAGTCGGGAAAGGCCGAGTCGACTGGCGACACCGCAACGAAGACGGAGACTAAGACGGAAGCGAAGTCCGAATCGAAATCCGAGTCAAAGCCCGCCAGTAGCGAAAAAGCTAGTTAGTCAAAACTGCTTCGTGCGCTGCCCTGCGGCTCGTCAATAGCGCGGCAATCGCCCTCGCCTCATCGGCAAGCTCGCGAAATTGATTCGGAAATAGCGACTGGTAACCGTCGGAAACCGCGCGGTCGGGATTCGGATGAACTTCGACGATCAATCCGGATGCGCCCGCCGCCACCGCCGCCAGCGCCATGGGATGCACTTTATCGCGCTTGCCGGTGCCGTGGCTGGGATCCACGATGATGGGCAAATGGCTCAGACGCTGCACGGCCGGAACCACGCTCAGATCCAGTGTGTTGCGCGTATGATCCGCAAAAGTCCGCACGCCGCGCTCGCACAGGATCACCTGGTAATTGCCTTCCGAGAGAATGTATTCGGCGGCCATCAGAAATTCTTCGAGCGTTGACGACATGCCGCGCTTTAGCAGGATCGGCTTACGCGCTCGGCCGGCACGCCGCAGCAGCGAGAAATTCTGCATGTTGCGCGCGCCAATCTGGATGCAGTCGGCGTATTCTTCTACGAGATCGAACACTTCGACATCGATGGCTTCGGTCACGATGCCGAGTCCAGTTTCCGCGCGGGCGTCGGCTAAGTAGCGAAGCCCTTCTTCACCGAGGCCCTGAAACGCATATGGCGACGTTCGCGGTTTGTACGCGCCGCCGCGAAGCAATTGACCACCGGCCGCTTTCACCGCTCGGGCCGATTCCAGAATTTGCTCGCGGCTTTCCACCGCACAGGGACCCGCGCACATCGCCAACTCGACGCCGCCCACCAGCACACCCGCGACATCGACAATCGTGTTATCGGGCTTTACCTCGCGGCTCACCAGCTTGTAAGCTTTCGAAACCGGAATTGCTTCGGCGACACCGGCGAGCCCTTCGAACTCTTCCGCCGGCACGGGCCCGTGATTGCCTGTAATACCGACGGCGGTTCGTTCGGCGCCCGGCATGACGTGGGCCCGAAATCCGAGACTCTGAATTCTGGCGCAGACCTGAGCGATGTCCTGCTCGGTGGCGTGCGCACGCATGACGATTAGCACCCGTTACTCCTTAAGCCCAGTGTATCGCGCGCCTTGCTATAAGGCTGCGCCGCGCTAGAATTGATGATCCGTGAAAGAACGCCTGGAGCGATACTTCGAATTTCGCGAGCTTGGCGCCAACTGGCGCACCGAGATTCTGGCCGGTGCGACGACGTTCGTCACCATGGCGTACATCATCTTCGTCAACCCGGCTATTCTGCATGAGACCGGGATGCCACTCACGGCGGTAATCGCCGCCACGTGCGCCTGCGCCGCGTTCGGCAGCGTGTTGATGGGCCTGTTCGCGCGCTATCCGATCGCACTCGCGCCCGGCATGGGACTGAACGCATATTTCACATACACAGTCGTCAAAGGAATGCATGTTCCATGGGAAACCGCACTCGGCGCGGTGTTCTTGTCGGGCGTGGCGTTCCTGTTCCTGACCGCCGTCGGAGTGCGGCGCATGATCGTGTCGGCGATTCCGTTCGAGTTGTACGCCGCGGTTGCGGTCGGTATCGGCCTGTTCATCGCGCTAGTCGGACTGCGCAACGCGGGCATCATCGTTGCCAGCCCGTCGACGCTCGTCACCATGGGCAATTTGCGTAATCCGGAAACACTGCTGGCGCTGGCCGGGTTGCTGCTGATCTCGGCGCTGCTCGCCCGCCGGGTTCGCGGCGCAATTTTGCTCGGAATCTTCGGAACCACGGTCCTGGGCGCAATCTTCGGCCTGGTCCGTTGGCAGCCGCAGCCGTATTCGTTTCACGACATCACTGCGACGGCGCTCCACTTGGATGTTCCCGGAGCGCTGCGCTACGGATTGGTCGAGATTGTTTTCGTGTTCTTGTTCGTCGATCTGTTCGACAACATCGGCACACTGGTGGCAGTGGGAAAGCAAGCCCGGTTGTTCGATGAAATGCATCAAATTCCGAGGATCAATCGCATTCTCTATGCCGATGCGGCAGCCACTATCGCCGGATCGATGGCCGGAACATCTACAGTCACCAGCTACATCGAAAGCGCGGCGGGCGTGGTAGCGGGCGGGCGCACCGGAGTGACCGCCATCGTGAC
>DATHMO010000274.1:0-16855 GCA_035486995.1 Bryobacteraceae bacterium | reverse complement strand
CGATTTCACCCAGGGCTTGGTCTTGAGCCCCTTCTCGACGGCTTTCTTCGCGAGCAATCCCGCGGCGATCATCACCGACGGATTCGACGTATTGGTGCAACTGGTGATGGCGGCGATCACCACCGAGCCATCTTGAATCGTAGACTTCGAGCCATTCGTTGCAACCTCCGCCGTCTTCTGCGCGGCGTTCAATGTGTCGAGAAAATTCTTCTTCACATCCGGAAGATTGATGCGATCCTGCGGCCGCTTGGGGCCAGCCATGGACGGAACCACCGTGCCTAGATCCAGCTCAAGGGTGTCGGAATATTCCGGATCCGCCGACTCCGGCGTCAAGAACAGGCCCTGCGCTTTGGCATACGCTTCCACCAACGCGATCTGCTCGGCCGAGCGATTCGATAGCCGCAAATAATCAAGCGTCTGATGATCGATGGGGAAGAATCCGATGGTCGCGCCGTACTCGGGCGCCATATTGCCGATGGTTGCGCGATCCGCCAGCGGTAACGCGGCTACTCCAGGCCCATAGAACTCGACGAATTTTCCGACCACGCCCTTCTTGCGCAGCATCTGCGTGACGGTAAGCACCAGATCGGTCGCGGTGCAGCCTTCAGCCAAACGCCCTTTCAATTTAAAGCCCACCACTTCCGGCAGCAGCATCGAGATGGGCTGGCCGAGCATGCACGCTTCGGCTTCGATTCCGCCGACGCCCCAGCCGACGACGCCCAGGCCATTGATCATCGTGGTATGAGAATCGGTGCCGACCAGCGTGTCCGGGTACGCGAGCACGGGCGACTGCTTGCGATCCGTGAACACTACCGGCGCCAGGTATTCGAGATTCACCTGATGCACGATGCCCGTGTCAGGCGGGACCACGCGAAAATCCTGGAACGCTTTTTGACCCCAGCGCAGAAACGCATAGCGCTCCTGATTGCGCTGGAATTCGAGCAATGCGTTGAATTCGAAAGCGCCGGTGGAACCGAACTGATCCACTTGCACCGAGTGATCGATTACCAGGTCCGCCGGAATCAGCGGATTTGCTCGCTTGGGATCGGCGCCCATCTCGCGCAATGCGTCGCGCATCGCGGCCAGGTCAACGACGCAGGGAACGCCCGTGAAATCCTGCAGCAAAACGCGCGCCGGGCTGAAGTTGATCTCTTTCGCCTGCGCGCCGATTTTCCACGCCGCGACGTAATCGATATCGGACGCCTTCACGGTCGCGCCGTTTTCGGTGCGCAGCAAATTTTCGAGAAGAATCTTGATGGAGTACGGAATGCGTGCAATGTTCGCGCCGCGTTTTTCGAGCGCCTCGAGCGCATAGTACTTGTACTGGCTGCCCCCGACCGTCAGTGTCGAAGCAGCACCAAAGCTATTCGATTGTGGCATTTACTTTCATTGTAGTAAACGCGTGTGTGTTGCTGACGGATCAGCCTTTCAGCTCGATCAAATTAACGATGGCTACTAAGGCGATGCCGGCATAGATGCGCCAGGATCTCAGCAGATCTGCTCGAAACAACGGCAGCTTTTGGTTCATTACAGGATGAACGACGAGCACGGCGACCAGAAAAACAGGCAGCGACAGGAAGTGACGCACTGTCCATCCGCCGGTAAAAGTAAGTACCACTTGAGAGCAAGCGGCTGCGATCAAGAGCGCCCACCAAAACACGCGACGGTTAGATAACCATGGCGGCATCGGCAAATGAAAGCCGATGTCATCGCGTTTATCGTTCGCAGGGGCTTGTGAATCGGGCAAGAGTCATTGTACCGTGGGCATCCGGCGTGAACCGGTAGTCGGTCATTCGCGGTTATTCTAGTCCACCCAAGCCTGCTTGCGTTTATTCAACCGCGCGCGAACCTCGACGGAATCGAGGAGTTAACCGCGTTCTGCTTGCGCAAAGCCATGCTCGATCTTGGCGGCAATATCGGCGCGATTATCAGCCAGCCATCGTTCGTGTGCATGCAGCATCTGAACCGCCTGGGCGACGAATTCATCGGCGGACTGATAGGGGCCGCGTTCCACGTCTTCCTGGATCAGCGCTTCCAGCTCAGGCTTTAGATGAATCGTCATACCTCTAAGCTACCTTACTCCCGCGATGGCTTCTGTGCGGCCAACGTAAGCACATAGGCAGCGGACTGCAGCGATCCGTCGGTCAGCGTTGCCACGAATTGGAACTTTGTCCCGGCCGCATCGCTCTTATCGGCCACCTGCAGGTTATCGGTGTTCTCATTCGCGCCGTGATTTATGGCCGGGAAACTGGATTGGTTCGGATCGAATGGCGAGGCCCACACGCCATTATTCAGCCCTGCTGGGAAGACGATTTCGAAATCCGCCGGGGGCGTCAGCACCGCAAAGAACTGAACACCATCGCCCACCGCGACCGGCAAACCGGCTGGGGGAAAGGGAATCCAAGCACCGTTATTCTCGAGTTCCATCACATTGGTCGCCGCCGTCCAGCGCACGTTATGTTGCGCAAGGAGCGCCTTGATTTTCAGCGTGCCGTTGGGGTCCACTTGAATCATCGGATCGCTTACGGGAACGACGCCGCTCACGGCGAGCGTGTACTTGGTCTGTCCCGAAAGCGCCTGCACCGTGAAAAAGCCACTCCCGCCGCCATTGGAAACCGCAATCGAAGACGTTCCAAGAATGGAGGAGTCCTGGAAAGTCAATGTGTAAGCGGGCTGGCTCCAGTTGGCACCGGCCTGTACTCTGACGTACCAACCGATCTGATCTCCCGGACCAACCGTGACGGTTTGCGCCGGCGATCCGTTCGCAAAAGCCAAGTAGGTGTATTGCGGAGGTAATCCGAGCGGGAAGGTGACTTTGACCAAGATCAAGATCTGAGTTGGAGTTCGACTTGACGACATGGGAGTGTCCTTTCGAATTTGGAATTTGGGGGTGCGAGGGATTATATCGCTTCCCGATATCGAAAAGCTATTGTTTGTTGTCGCGTCCGGCAACTAACTGCTGAAAAGTGCGATCCGAGCGCAGTTCCGCCAAGTCCGGTTCGTGGGAAATCTCGCCTGCGCTATACCCGAGCGCGACAGCGTCCTTGAGGGCCTGCAACGCCTCGCTTCTCATGTCCGCGGTCGCGTACACGCGGGCCGCAAAGAATCGGACGCTGGCATCTTTCGGATCATGTTCGAGCGCTTTCTTAATTTCAGCAACTGCTTCCTGCTTCCGGCCCAGTTTTACGAGATAGATTGCATAGGTCTGGCGCAGTTGGTCGTTGCTGGCATCCAAACCGAGTTTTTCGCTCGCCAGGTCCGCGGCTCGCTGAAACGCTTGAAGCGCCCCCGCACGCTCCTTCGGCAGTTGCCACAGGGCATCGCCCAGGTTGCCCCAATTTATGGCATTGTTGGGCTGGAGTTTAGTCGCGTGCTGAAACTGGTCGGCCGCCTCCTGGTATTTACCCTCGAAGAAACGCACCGTGCCGAGATTCGAATACGCCAGTGCGTTGGGCCGGATAGCGAGCGATTTCTCGAACTCCGCGCCCGCCTCGCGCCATCGATCCTCGGTGAAGTACACCGCGCCCAGATTGTAGTGCAGCGCCGCAACGCTTGGGGCGATCGCAATTCCGGTTTGAAAGCTGTGGACCGATTTCTCATATTGGCGCTGCTCCAGATAGAAAACTCCCAGCCTCTCGTAAGTGGGCCAATATCCAGGGCGCAGGCGGATGGCCTGCTGCATGGTCGCCTCCGCTTCCTGAGTGCGTCCGGCCTTGTTGAGGACACCCGCCAGTAGCCCGTAGGCTTCGACATCGTTTGGCTCCGCTCTTTGATATTGATGGAAAAGCGCGATCGCCCGATCCGCGTCGCCGGTTGCGTCCCGAATGAGCGCCTGAACAAGCAGAACGTCTGGAGTCACTCCGGCTTCAGCGGCCCGGTTGGCTTCCGCATCTCCCTTTGCGAGCGAAACTTGGTCCTTCGTCAGCAGGTAGGAACGCAGATGAGCCAGCGCCAGCTTGGCTCGCGCCAGAGCAAAGCCGGGATCGGCGTCCACTGCCTTTTGGAAAAGACCAACCGCCTGATCATAACTGCGATCGTTCAGCGCGCCCTGTCCCTGAACATACAGTGCGTAGGCGCTTGCACTGGTCGTAGCTTGCCCCGCCGGAATCGCACTCGCTGCTGGAAGCGCGCGGGCGGGGAAGAGTTTGGCGAGGCTGCGTCCCAGCGCATTCTGAAGTCCGGCGCCGTCGGCCGGAACCGAAATGATGGTTGAGTCCTTTAAGCGAACGGTTCGCGCGTCGGTGAGCGCAAGAGTTATCTGCATCCCGTCGGAGTTGTTCTGTACCGTGCCCGAAAGTGCCAGCGTGGCATTGAATAATCTCCGGGCATCGGAAATCGTGTGGACCTGGTTGCGGCGAACTTCGACGGACGGAACCACCAGCGGCGCATCGCCCGGGCTTCCGGTTCGGGACAACATGCTGCTCACCGTCTCCTGTAATCCCGTTGTCAGGGTCTGGCTGGCCGGGTCCGAACTCAGATTCTCAAAAGGGAGCACAACCACGGTCTGATCGGCTGGCGACACCGGTCCGCGAAAAGGGCCGACGTGCATCAGCCAGGGAACCGCGCCTCCAACCAGCGTTAGTCCGATCGCCACCGCGCCAATCAACAGGGTTCGCTTCCCGCGCGGCCGGGCCTGCAGATAGACCAGAGTTTGCGTGGGTGCGTACGAAGCTGGTACGGACGTCTGGGATCCGGCTCCTAACTCTCGAAGTACCGCGGCAATGCTGGCCGGTCGATCCTTGGGATTGCGGGCCGTGGCGTGCGAAACCGCCTCCCCCAAAAAGGAAGGAAGATCGGGCCGGACCGACGAGAGCGGCTCGGGAGCGTCCTGCAGTACCTTGCGGCACAGAGCCTCAACGGTAGGCGCCGAGTACATGGGACGCGCTGCCGCCAATTCGAAAATGAGCGCACCGAAAGAATATACTTCGCTCGGGATCGAAGCCGGTTCGCCGTTCAGAACTTCGGGCGCCATGTAGGGAATGGTCCCGAGTGCCGCGCCTGGACGAGTCAGGTCGTTCCTGTGCGCGAACTTGGCTAGCCCAAAATCGACAATTTTGAGATCGCCGTGCGCGCTGAACATGCTGTTGGACGGTTTGATGTCGCGGTGCAGAATGCCGTGCTGGTGCGTGAATTCGAGACCCGCGCCCAGCTGCATTGCGATGCGCAATATCTCCTCGACACCCAATTTCCGTCCCCGGATTCGGTCGTGCAGGGTGCCGCCGGGCAAATATTCCAGTGCCAGGAACGGCTCCTCGTCCCACTCGCCAATTTCATAAACGACCGCGACGTTGGGATGATTCAGCTTCGCGATGGCCTGCGCCTCTCTGCGAAACCGTTCTAAGCCGTCGTGCCGTTCCGCCTGGGCCGCTCCCAGAAACTTGAGCGCGACAATGCGATCCAACCGTTTATCGCGAGCTTTGTAGACCACGCCCATTCCGCCTCGACCACAAACTTCGAGGAGTTCGTAATGAGGATGCTCAGTTCGTCCGGGCACGGCGATGTAATGCGTTGAGTGTAGCGCGAACAGACGCGGCTCGGAACCGGGCAGGGAACAGTAATTCCTATGTTCGGAGGGCCCTTGAGTTCAGAACAGATCCGAGTGGGTCCCGGTGCGGACGAGATGCAGATCATCCTCATCGATCTTGAATAGAAGCAGCCAATCCGGCTCGATATGACAGTCTCGGTAGAGTTTCCATTCGCCGCTTAGCGGATGGTCTTTGAATCGTGCCGGCAACGGATTCCCCTCGAGTAGAAGCAGAATCACCTCGCGCAGCTTCGCCATATCCTTGCCGCGCTTCCGTGCGAGTTTCACATCGCGCCGGAACTGGGCCCCGCTTACCGGTTTCCGCACGAGATCAGATTCCGAGATCCTTGAATAGGGCGTCCGCCGAATTCAGCCGCTTTCCCTTGCCTTTGGCCGCGGCACGCATGGCACTTACGGTAGTGGCGTTTGGAACTTTCACATCGAATGGAATCGCTTTTTCAGCGGCCACTCGGACCAGCAGCATGCGTACCGCATCGGATATGGAGATTCCCATCCCGGCCAAGGCCTTGGTGGCCCTTTGCTTGGTCTTCTCATCCACACGAACGTGAACCATCGTCGTCGCCATGGTCTTTTACCTCTGAGATACATTGTATCTCGCGGTTATGTGTCTGTCATCACTTCTGAATACACGCCTTCCAAGCCCAGGAGCCAATTGAAGGCTTGATGACGTTCCTGGGTAATGCTGAGTATCCGGCGGAAGGTCGCGTGCTCAACTTTATCGATACCGACGCCAGCGATGGCCAAATCGCGGTCCCGCTGTCTCAGGCGCCAGTGAAATGTTAGATAAGCATCTGCCCAGGATTCGATCTCACCGTAATCCCGCAGGGAGGGTTTGTGCAGAGGGGTATTCTGTCGAGCATCGAGAAAGCCCATCGCGTTCGCAGTATCAGTAGGATCGCACTCGATGTGAACAGGGGGCAGCTCAACGTACTGAAGCGCCCACGCCAGAACGGCCATTCCTTCGGATCGCCACGTGGCGTTTAGCTGCGTCCTGCGGTCAAGCTTGCCCAGGGGCGTGGAGAGTAAGGCAACCTCGGCGGGTTCCAATTCTTCGGTCGCGCCGATTGCATCAAGCCACCTTACCACGTCCTGACGGAGTTTCTCCGCTCCCGGATCGTGCGCGTCCTTTTCTATTTGCGCTCGGCAGGACACTGCCGCCAAAACCAGCGCTCTTGCGGCCACCCGATTGGCGTCAGGAGGCGTCAATGAAAACTCGCCATCTGGCTCTTCTGACACCGTATGACTACATATACTCCGGGACCGTGATCCCGAGCACTCCCAGCGTCCCCTCCAGTTGCCTGCGCACATAGTCGGTGATCCACAAAAGGAAGACTCGCTTCTCGCGATTCTCTTCGCTCAGCACCTGATAGCCGTGATAAAAGTTGTTGAACGCCTGCGCCAATTGGAACGCGTACTTCGCCACGTGCGCCGGCTCGCCCGACGCGATGGCGCGCTCGATGGCCGAATCCGATTTAGACGCCATCAGTAGCAATTGCCAGAAGTCCTCGGACCCCAGCTGCCGCGCAAGAGCCTCCTGATCGAGCGCACCCTCGAAATCCGGCAGCGCCTCACCGCGCTCGCCCAACTTGCGCAAGATGTTGCCCGCCCGCACCGCCGTGTACTGCACGTACGGACCGGTATCCCCTTCGAAGCTCAGCGCTTCTTGCAGATCGAACGCGATCACTGAATTGCGCGTGAACTTCAGCATAAAATAGCGCAGCGCTCCGATCGCGATCTCGGTCGCCACCTTCCGGCGTTCTCCGGCCGGCGCTTCCGGGTGCCGCGAGTCCACTTCTTCCAATGCCTTTTCGATCAGCTTGTCGATCAGGTCGTCCGCCTTGACGCCCAGCCCCTTGCGCCCCGACACCTCGACATACGTCCGCTTCTTGTCTTCCTCCGATAACTCGATGCCCAGTTCCACGCACGTACCGGGCGTGAGCGCCACCATTTCGTAGGAAAAGTGAATCGACCGATCGGCCTGCTCGTTGAATTCGAGCGCGCGCAGTCCCGCCACCACCACGTCCTGCAAGTACGACTGCCGCGAGTCGATTACGTTATAAACCGAATCGCCGTGTCCGAAGTCATAGCCCGTCGCTTGCGGCTCGCCGGTGGTGATGTAAACACCCTTCTCAGGCCACGGTAAATAGTAGAAATCCTTCCCCAACAGCCCGAATTTCCAAAGCTGATACGCGATGTCCTTGCCGACATAAGTCACAGTGTTGTTCGACCGCACGATCACTTTGCTATCGTCGGTATCCTCACCCGTCTGCTCCTTGAACGCGCTGGCCGGCATCACCCAGCAGCCCTTGTTCTTACCTTCGGTCTCAAAGTAAATCGCCTTGCGCGCCTTCAAAAGCTCAAACGCCGTCTCCCAGAACTTCAGATAGAGGATCTCGCTCTCGCGCGGAAGCAGGTCATAACGAATGTCCAGCCTGCGCATCGTGTCGAGATGGTAACCCACGATCGCCTCGCTCACGAGCGCCGCCAAACGCGCCGATTCCCCGGTTCTGTGCTCGATGGCGTGCAGCGTCTCGAGGCGCCATTCCTTTAGGTTTGGATGTGATGACACCTCGGCGTAGAGATCCCAACAGTAGTAGTCGAATCTCGAGCTCTTCATTACCTCGACGACGTGGTCATACGACATCTTCCGCAGAAAGTGGAACCCGGCAACGACGTCAGCCACCTGCACGCCCGTATTGTCGATATAGTTTTGTACTTCAACCGTACGACCGTTCGCTCGCAGCATCCGCACAAACGTATCGCCCAGCACGGCATTCCGCAGATGCCCAATGTGCGCGGCTTTATTCGGATTGATATTGGTGTGCTCGACGATGATCTTGCCCGGCGTAGGCTCGCGCGTTTCATCCGCGCCACTGAGCACTCCGAAACCATACGCCCCGCGATCCAGCCGCACGTTGATGTAGCCATTGCCCGCAACTTCTAACGCGCTTACGCCGTCGATCGCACCCAATCCAGCAACCAACTCCGCCGCAATCGCGCGCGGGGCCTGCTTCAATTGCCGCGCCAGATGAAATGCAACCGGAATCGCCAGTTCGCCGAAAGACGATTGCTTGGGCTGCTCCAGGGTACTCGCACCCTCCACGCCATGCTTGGCCTTTACGTACTCCGCAACCCGCGCCGAAATGTTCTTCTCGATGAAATGAAACACTGCATATCAGTATGCAGCAGAGGTTGTTAACTCTGCACACGATATAATGGGACGTGCCCAAGGTAACGATTGACGGCAAGACCGTGGAGTTCGAGTCCGGAAAATTGCCCTACCAGGATCATGGCAAGCCTGAATCCATCCTGGATGTCTGCCTGAACTTCGGAATCCATCTCGAACATGCCTGCGGCGGAAACTGCGCCTGCACCACCTGCCACGTCATCGTCACCAAAGGAATGGAAAACCTCTCCGAACTGGACGAGGACGAAGAAGGCGACCGGCTGCAGATGGCCCCCGGCCTCACGCTCAGATCGCGCCTCGGTTGCCAGTGCATCGTCGAAGGCGACGTCGAAGTGCAAATCCCCTCCTGGAACATCAATTACGTCAGCGAAGGCGGCGGCTCCATGAACCTGGGCGACGCCATTCCCGCAGCCGGCAAGAAGTAGCAGTACGCTATTCCTTTCAGTACTGGGGTAAACGCCCTGTAATCGAAAGTTAAAGCGTTAGTTAAAGTACAAAACCGTTAAGCCTTTGACTCCGGACTGCCGATCTTAGACACGTAGCTAAGATTGCGGGTCACGGATTTGAACCGGAAAGCCAAATCGTATATCACCGCTGTCCTCCTGGCAGGGTTTTCGCTGCTGGCCTATGAACTCGCAGGCTTTCACACAGATAACCTCATCCGGTTCCTCATCTTCTTCGCTGTTACGCTAGGCACGTCGGGTCTCAAGGTTCGGCTGCCCGGTGTCACCGGAGCGGTCTCGGTGCACTTCGTTTTCGTACTCGCGGCCGTCGCTCAGCTTTCGCTCCCGGAAGTTCTCGTATCGGGAGTGGCCGCCGCGCTTGCGCAATGCTATTGGCGTCCGGAAAAACAGCCCAACTGGATTCAAGCGGCATTCAATGTCGCAGATTCGACACTGGCTTTCTCGGCCTCCTACGGCATCTACCATCTCACGCTGCTGAACAATCCAGCCATCGGATTGATCGGGCGCCTGATGCTGTCTTCCATCGCGCTCTTCCTCACCAACACCGGCGCGGTGGCCATCGTGATTGGGCTCACCGAAAGCAAGTCGCCGTTGAAGCTTTGGAAGGACTGCTACTTCTGGTGCTTCCCCTACTATCTCGTCGCGGCGACGCTGGTGGCCGGCATGGGCTACGTCAGCCAGTGGCTCGGATGGTTCGCGGCGCTGAGCGTTCTCCCCGTGGTGCAGGTGATGTACCGCTCCTACCGGCTGTATTTTGGCCGGCTGGAATCGGAAAAGAAGCACGCCGAGCAAATGGCCGCGCTGCACCTAAGAACGATCGAAGCGCTGGCCTTGGCCATCGACGCCAAGGATCACACCACGCACGATCACCTGCAGCGCGTGCAAGTCTACGCGCTCGAGACCGGCAAGGAACTGGGCCTCAGCGCGGAAGAAATGCAGGCTTTGCAAGCGGCATCCTTGCTGCACGACATCGGAAAGCTGGCCGTGCCCGAGCACATCATTTCGAAACCCGGCAAGCTCACGCCGGAAGAGTTCGACAAGATGAAGATCCATCCGGTGGTGGGCGCCGAGATCCTGGAGCGCGTGGAGTTTCCCTATGCGGTGGCGCCTATTGTCCGTTCGCACCACGAGCGGTGGAACGGCGCGGGCTATCCCGATGGTCTCAAGGGCGAGGAGATCCCCATCGGAGCTCGCATTTTGGCCGCGGTCGATTGCCTGGACGCGCTGGCTTCGGACCGGCAGTATCGGCGCGCCCTGCCTCTTGATGAAGCTATGCAGGTGGTAAAGAAGGACTCGGGCAAGGCATTCGATCCGCGCATAGTGGAAGTGCTGGAGCGCCGCTACCGCGAGTTCGAACAGATGGCCCATAAGACGGGCGCCGTCAAAGCGCTGGCTACACTCTCTACCGACATCAAGATCGAGCGCGGCGACGCCCCGGCTGCTGGTTTCGAAAAGGTCGCGGCTCCAGAGGCCAAGGGTCCAGCAACATCTGCAGGCGGAAGCGACCCTTTGGGCGCCATCGCGGACGCCCGCCACGAGGTTCAGTCGCTATACGAACTGGCGCAGGCGGTGGGCGATTCCCTGCGCCTGAGCGACACACTGTCACTGCTGGCCGGCCGCATCAAGCTGCTGGCGCCGTACGATTCGCTGGTGGTCTACCTGGCCCAGGGCAAGTTCCTGGTTCCGGCCTACGTCACCGGCGAGGACGCGCGCCTGTTCTCGTCGCTCAAAATTCCCATGGGCGAGGGGCTCTCCGGTTGGGTGGCCGAAAGCCGCAAGCCGATCGTAAACGGCAATCCGTCCGTGGAACCGGGTTACCTCAAGAATCCCGGAGCGTTCAGCAGATTGAACTCCGCGCTTGCCGTCCCGCTCGAGGATTGCGATTCCGTGATTGGTGTTCTGGCGCTGTATCATTCCGATCGCGACGCCTACTCGCGCGATCAGCTCCGCGTATTGCAGGCGGTGAGCAGCAAGCTGACCGCGGCCATCGTAAGCTCGCTCAAACACGATCAATCGGCGGAAGTTTCCAATACCGACGAGCTGACCGGGCTTCCCAACGCCCGCGCCTTGTTCCTGCACTTAGACGCCGAGATCGCGCGCTGCATGCGAAGCGACGCTACACTCGGGATCGTGGTCTGCGACATCGACGGTTTCAAGCTGGTGAACCATCGCCATGGCCACCTCATCGGCGATCAATTGCTGCGCAGCATCGGCCCGCAGCTCCGGCAAAGCTGTCGCGGTTCCGATTACGTCGCGCGAGTGGGCGGCGACGAGTTTGTGGTCGTCATGCCGGACCTCACCCGCGCCTCAGCCGAGCAGCGCATGCGCGATTTCGACCGCATCGTGCGGGAGTCCGCGCGCAGCCTATGTGGCGAGGAGCTGGTCGCGCTCAGTTGCGGATCGGTACATTTCCCCGCCGACGGCGCCACTGCCGAGCAGTTGCTTGCAGAAGCCGATCGCCGCATGTACAAAGAGAAACAGGAGCGCCAGCGCAGCGTCCCCGTGCCCGCCGCCGAAGTCGCGTGAACTATTTTTTCAGCCACAAATCCAGGAACCGGTCCGCCAATTCCTGCGGGACAACCGCCGTCACCTTGGCCTGTTGTTGCTGCTGCGTCACCTGGATCGCATCGTAAAGTTTGAGCATCTCCGGCTGATCGTCGCGCGTGTTCAACCGCCCAAAACCAATCAAGCCGCGTAGCAGGTCGTGGATGAACCGCGCGTCGCGCTCGGTGGTGCAATTCACGTAGACCACGCCGTCGATGCCATGGCTCAAGTTCAGTCCCAGCGCTGCGCTGTCCACCGAACGTAAGGATTGCAGCATGCTGCCGAGGTTGCCGTCGCGCGGTAAGGGCAGATTCAAATGTTCGATCCCGCCCGTCAAAGCCGCGTAAATCTGATCGCCGGAGGGCAGCCCGCGTAACTGCTCGCGAAGCTCCACCGGAAGACCACGATGCTCGGGTTGATCGATCAGGGCGCGCAATTCAACAGGCGAACCCGCGGCCGCCGTGGAATCGTCCAGAAAATACAGCGACGCGCGATCGTCTCCATACAAAGAGTGCCCCTTGTACTCGGTTGGTTTCACGCCTTTCGACTTGAATCGCGCCTCCAAATCCGCGCTGCGAAACTTGCCCCGCACCAGCAGCAGCGCCGTCTTGCCGCTCGAGCACAACAACGCCTCCGACAGATCTTTGCGCGGATCGAGCCCCGTCTGCTTTTGAAACTCGTCGAGCTGCGGCAAAGGAACGCGTGCCATCAATTTTTGAAAGGTCGCCGTGTCGCGCAGCGCGGCCAGGTTGATGCCCAAGACCACCACCGTGTCGGCGGGAACCAAACTCTCAAGCGACGGGCTGATATGCAGCGAAGCCGACTGCCTGGACTGGCACCCCGCCAATAGGAGACACCCTAGCGCCGCAGGCACGAAGGAGGCTAGTGTCCTTACTGCGAATCTCCGCACTAGAAATCTCTCCGCTGGAAAATCCACAGCGCCATCCCGAGCATCGCGATTCCAAACAGCGCCGACGTCCAAATGGCGGTGAAGCCCGCAAAGGTCCCGCTCTGAATGGCGTCCAGAGTGATCTTGCCGAGCTCATACACTTTCGGAAACGTGTAGTAGAGCGCCCGCCACAGGTTGCGGGACCATTCCGACGAAAGCAGCTTCATCATCTGGGTGGTCTGCGCCAGAATCGGGCTGATGATCATGAGGGCCACCGTGATCATAGTGGCTGCGGCGGCGCTTTCCAACACCACGCCGATCAGAACCACGACCGACAGCAACACCGCGAAGATGAACGTCGTAGTGGCAATCGCGATCAGGAAAACGGGCGACCAGATGCCGGTCTTCACCCCCAGAATGATCCAAACGCCCAGCACCAGATAGATGCTGTTCAACGACACCACCAGCACATTGCCCAGGTACCGCCCGAGCAACAAATGCGCGCGCGAAATCGGCTTCGAAAGCAGCAGTTCGATGCGGCCGGGTTCGAGCACGCTCGGGACCAGCCCCGACGAAGCGAACACCGCGAGAAACATTCCGAACGTGTAGAGGAATGTCGCAATGCTGCCGTAGACTCCGCGCACCACGCGGTCCACGTTGGGATTCGCGTTAGTCGCGCGCCCAAACAGCGACACCGTGGCCGACGCGCCCGCGACGATATCGATCTTCAGCAGGAACAGGAAGAACAGGATCATCAGCGTGGATAAGCCAAACAGCACCCAGAAGATTTTCCGCGCCAGCGCTTCACGGAAAGTATCCCGGACCAGTGCGAGCGTGACCATTATTTTTCCACCGTCCGAACGAACACTTCTTCCAGGGTGCTGGTGGTCGGCGCGAGCGACTCGATCTCGCATTGCTGCGCGCGCAACAGATCCATGGCCGTGTTCACCAACTCGCGGCTTGGGAACTGAAAGTCGACCAGGCCGTCGCGCGTGGCCATCGACGTCGCCTTCGATCGCAATTCTTCGGCGAGCGCGTCACTGGGCTTGGTCGCCGTCAGCCGATAACCTTTGCCGGCCGTGAGATCGTGCATTTTGCCCGTCAGCGCGACCTTCCCCTTATGCAGAATCGCCACCTCGCGGCACAGCGTTTCCACTTCAGCCAAGAGATGCGAATTCACGAATACCGTCACGCCTTGCGATTCATAGCGCTCCAGCAACTCGCGGATCTCGCGGCGCCCCACCGGATCCACGCCGTCGGTGGGTTCGTCCAGGATCAGAATGGAAGGCGAATGAATCAGCGCTTGCGCCAGCCCGAGCCTCTGCAGCATGCCCTTGGAATATTTGCCGATGCGCATCGTGCCCCATTGGCTGAGCCCCACCATTTCCAAATGCTCCGGGATCAGCTTCTTGCGCCGCGTCGCGCTGACCCCCGATAGCGACGCATAGAAATCGAGCATTCCTGCGCCCGTGAAATATGTCGGGAAACGGTGGTTCTCGGGAAGGTACCCGATCGGCCGGCGCGCCTCCGGATCGCTGGAGTTGCGTCCGAAAATGAGGGCCCGCCCGTTGGTTTGCCGGACGGCCGAGAGCAGCGTCTTCACAAACGTGGTCTTTCCCGCGCCGTTGGGGCCCAGAAGGCCGAAAATCGTCCCCCGCCGAACCCGCAGCGAAACGCCGTCAATAGCCCGGACCTCGCGCCGGGACCATCGCGTTCGATAGATCTTTGTGAGATCCTGGGTTTCGATAGCGTATTCAGAGTCCACTGGCACGGGGTCACTCACACTGGTTCACTTACACCAGGATACGCAGGAACGCTAGTACTTTGTTCCCAGCGGTTGGAAATCGGGGCGCCCGTGGCGCTGGGGTAAGATTTCGCTTCTAAATTCGCTTGCTACTATCGTAAAATTAAAGAAAACTCTGAATGACATCTTCGACGCTATCTAACCCGCTGCTCCAAATTCAATTCCAAATCCCGTTCGATCGCATTCGCGCGGATAACGTCGAGCCGGCCATCGCCCAGCTCCTGGCCGAGACGCGCGCTGAGTTGGACCAGTTGATCGCAGAACCCGGCCCCCGCACATTTTCAAACACCATGGTGCGGCTGGACCATCTCACGGAGCGCCTGGAATACGCCATGCAGATCGTCCGCAACCTGGAGTCGCTGGCCACCACTCCCGAGCTGCGCGCCGCCTACAACACAGTGCAGCCTCAGGTAAGCGAATTCTATTCGTCTCTGCCGTTGAACGACGGACTGTGGCACGCGGTCCAAGACTATTCGCAAACCGACGAGGCGCGGAATCTCGCTCCGGTCCCCAAACGATTCCTTGATAAAACCATGGACAATTTCCGCCGGCATGGTGCGGAATTGGATGCGGCCGGTAAGAAGCGCATCGCGGAGATCGACGTTGACCTGACCAAGCAGACTATCCGCTTCTCGGAAAACGTGCTGGACTCGACCAATCAATACGAATGGATCATCACCGATGAACGCGAGCTCGCCGGCTTGCCCGAAAGCGCGCGAGCCATGGCACGATCGAATGCTGCTTCCAAAGGCCTCGGCGAACCCTCCTGGCGCTTCACTCTGCAGGGTCCCAGCTACCTGGCCGTCATGACGTACCTGGACGATCCCGGGCTGCGTCGCAAGGTCTACGAGGCCTTCGTCCACCGCGCTACCGAAGAGAAATTCGACAACCGGCCCATCCTGCGGCGCATTCTGGAGCTGCGGCGCGAAAAGGCGCGCCTGCTCGGATATCGTGACTTCGCGGATCTGGTGCTCGAAGACCGCATGGCACGCACGGGCGAACGCGCCCAGCATTTTCTCGATGAGTTGAAGCAAAAGACCCAGACTCAATTTCATAAAGAAAATGTCGAGCTGGTCCAGTTTGCCGGAAAAAACAAGCTAGATCCGTGGGATATCGGATATTATTCGGAAAAACAACGCGCGGCTTTGTACGATTTTGATGAAGAGGCCTTGCGCCCCTATTTCCCGCTCGATCGCGTGATCAATGGGATGTTTGAGATCGTGCACCGGCTGTACGGCATCCGCGTGGTGGAAAAGGACGGCGTGCCGGCCTGGGATCCCCAGGTGAAGTTTTACGAGATCTACGACGAGGGGCACCCCGCCGGTAACTGCCTGATTGGCGCGTTTTATGCGGACTGGTTTCCCCGCGAGAACAAGCGCGGCGGCGCGTGGATGGATGTTTTCATAACCGGTCTCCCCCGCAGTGGCGGCCCGGAGCCTCACTTGGGTCTAATTTGCGGCAACCTCACGCCGCCCACGGAGGATCGCCCTTCGCTGTTGACGCATCGCGAAGTACAGACCATCTTTCACGAATTCGGCCATCTCCTGCACCACTCGCTAAGTGCGGTGGAAGTGCGGGGATTGGCGGGCGTAAACGTAGCCTGGGACTTTGTGGAACTTCCCTCGCAGATCATGGAGAACTGGTGCTGGGAACGCGATGCCCTCGATTTGTTCGCGCGCCATTATCAAACCGGCGCGCCTATTCCGGCGGAGTTGCTCGAAAAGATGCGGAACGCACGCAATTTCCGCGCCGCTAATGCGCAAATGCGGCAGCTCGGGTTCGGCTTCGTGGATCTGGCGCTGCACCGCAACATTGATCCGAACTCCGATATCGACCTGCTCGCATTCGCCCGCCGCATCCTGCAGGAATTTTCCTCCGCCGAACTGCCGGACGACTACGCGATGATCGTCAGCTTCACGCACCTGTTCGCAAGTCCAGTGGGCTACGGCGCCGGGTACTACTCCTACAAATGGTCCGAGGTTTTGGACGCCGATGCCTTTACGCAATTTCAGCGCGGCGGCATCTTCAGCCGTGATGTGGGCGGCCGGTTCCGTGAACGCATCCTCTCGCGCGGGGACAGCGAAGATCCCGCGGAGTTGTATCGTAGCTTCATGGGCCGTGATCCCGATCCGAACGCGCTGCTCGAACGGTCCGGTCTTCTCGCGCAGCAAGATTAATTGATCATCAGCAAAGGGAGGGCACCATGTTTCGTTCTATTGGGCTTGCTGAGCTCGTGGTTCTTCTCTGCTTGATTTTCGGATCGTCTATCCTCACCGTCATACCCTTATGTCGAATCACAGAACGCGCTGGATATTCTGGCTGGTGGGGACTGCTGAATCTGGTGCCGTTTGGTTCGCTCGTCTGGGCCTATTTCCTGGCTTTCACCAAATGGCCTCGTGACTCATCGCACGGTTGAGTCGGG
>DATHMO010000273.1:0-15274 GCA_035486995.1 Bryobacteraceae bacterium | reverse complement strand
GGGAGCCGCCGGTGCCGCGGGCGCTACCGGACCCGCCGGTCCGCAGGGAGCAACTGGCGCCACAGGTCCCACTGGTCCACAAGGGCTGACATGGCGTGATACGTGGAACAGTGCAACAAGCTATTCGCAGAACGACGCCGTTCAATTCGACGGAAACAGCTACATCAGCTTGCAATCGAGCAATCAAAACAACGAGCCCGATATGAGCCCGGCCTCTTGGGCGTTGCTGGCGCAAGCCGGTGCGGCGGGTGCAACTGGTCCCGCGGGAGCAACTGGTCCCGCGGGCGCAACCGGTCCAGAGGGACCAACCGGGGCTACTGGGGCCACCGGACCAGCTGGCGCCACCGGACCCGCCGGTCCTCAAGGACCGACCGGAGCTACTGGAGCCACCGGATCTGCAGGCGCTACCGGACCCGCCGGTCCGCAGGGACCCGCCGGTCCCGGGCAGCTGGTGATGGAGACCGTCCTCTCCACCACACCTGTTCCAGCAACCTTTACCCCGCAAACCGGGGTGACAGCTCTTCTGGTTGAGTGCGTCGGCGGTGGCGGTGGCGGAGGAGGAGCAGCCGGTGCTGCATTGAGTGCGGCCGCGGGGGGAAGCGGGGGCGGCGGATCGTACGCGCGGATATTCCTGAACTCGCCGCAGAGCTCATACTCGGTATCGATAGGAATTGGAGGCAACGGAGGAACGGCTGGCGCCAACGACGGTTCAACTGGAGGCGCAACCACCTTCGGCGGGATCCTGACCTGCAACGGCGGCGCAGGAGGCCAAGGCGGCACTTCGGTTACGTTGGGGTTGGGGTCGGGGGCAGCGCTAGGCGGCGCGGGAGGAACGGTCTCATCAGGGGGCGACGTAAACACTGGCGGCCAGGCGGGCGGTAACGGATTGACGCTATCTACAACCATTTCTCTTTCATCTCCCGGGGGCGGCTCCTATTACGGTGGCGGCGCCGCGGGTGTGACGAGTGGGGCCGGCATAAGTGCCACGGCCTATGGCACGGGCGGAAGTGGTGCTGCGACACAGAGTGCAACAGCGCACGCCGGAGGCAACGGAAGCGGCGGAGTATTGGTCATATGGCAATTCCAATGAGGCTCGGTGTTCGCTCAACTCTAGAGCGATCCTAACGGAAGCAGGGTAAGACCCGTGCTCGCCCCCGCGCACGCTCCCGTGTTCGCTGAGATCAGTGGATTTACCGTTGAGAGCACCGGTGTCGTTCCCACCGTGAATCCAGTGCTGGTCTGACCGGCCGGAACAGTTACAGTCGACGGAACGCTCGCATTGGCCGAGGAGCTGGAAAGGCTCACCGGCTGGCCGCCCGCGGGTGCAGGCTCGGTGAGCCCGACAGTGCCGTTGACGCTGTTACCGCCGATTACTTCCGACCGCGATAGGGTGATGCTCCCGACGCAAGCGGACGACGACGATGGATTAATGGTCAAGATCGCCGGCATCGAATTCGCCGACGTCGCGGTGATGATCGCCGTTGTCGAAGACGACACCGTGGACGTGGAAACCGGGACGGTGGCCGTCGTCTGGCCGGCTGGGATGGTTACGGACGCGGGAACCGTGGCGGCGGAGCTGCTGCTTGCCAGATTCACTGACGCGCCACCTGTTGCAGCCGGCTGCGCCAGCGTGACCGTGCCGGTAGCACCTTGTCCACCCGATACCGTGTTGGGTGAAATGGCGAACCCGCTGATGAGTGCGGGCTGTGCCCCTGCAGGCGGGTTCACGGTCAACGTTGCAGCCTGCGAATTCGCCGACGTCGCGGTGATGACCGCCGTTGTCGAAGACGACACAGTGGAAGTGGAAACCGGAACGGTCGCCGTAGTCTGGCCGGCTGGGATGGTTACGGACGCGGGAACCTTGGCGGCCGAACTGCTGCTTGCCAAGTTTACTGACGCGCCTCCCGACGGAGCCGCTTGTGCCAGCGTGACCGTGCCGGTAGCACTTTGACCGCCCGATACCGTGCTGGGCGAAATGGAGAACCCGCTGATGAGTGCAGACTGTGGTCCTGCAGCCGGGTTCACGGTCAACGTTGCGGCCTGCGTATTCGCCGACGTGGCGGTGATGCTTGCGGTAGCTGGAGTCGATACCGTCGTGGTCGAAACCGGGAACGTGGCGGTGGCCTGGCCGGCTGGAACCGTGACCGACGGGGCCACGGTAGCAGCCGGATTATTGCTGGCCAAGCCGACCGTCACTCCTCCCGCCGGAGCCGGCGAGGCAAGCGTCACCGTGCCAGTGGCAGCTTGACCGCTGGTCACTGAGGAAGGTGCAACGGAGAGGCTCGCAAGGTTTGCTAGCGGTCCGGTTTGGGTGCTCGAAGCCGGAGTAACGCTCACCGTCGCCGAAGTGGAATTCGCCGCGGAAGCGGTAATCGTGGCTGTGGCGGGAAACGCCATCAGGGACGCAGTTACTGGGAAGGTGGCCGTAGTCTCGCCCGCAGGTACCGCGACCGACGCCGGCACCGTAACCGCTGGACCGCTGCTGGATAAATTGATCGATGCTCCGGCCGCGCCGGCTGGCGACGAGAGCGTCACGGTACCCGTACCCACTGCACCAGCCGTCAGCGAGGACGGTGAGATGGTGAGACCCGAAATGGTGGATGCGCCGTCAGGCATGATGGACAGCGCGGCGTTTGTGGTGGCTCCGCCCGCGGTGCCGGTGATAGTCGCCGTGGTCGCCTGCGTTACGGGTAAGGTGGCCACCGTAAACTCGGCTGTGGTCTGTCCTTGCGGTACGACGGAATCGCCAGACACCCGGGCCGCTGGAGTATTCGAAGCCAACGACACGGCAGTCCCGCCGGCGGGCGCTGGGTTCGCCAGTCTGACCACTCCTGTCACCGGCATTCCAGCCGCCGGAGATGCAGGTGCAATCGTCATCGATAAAGCGGGCGCAGTCCCAGAAGGATCGATCACCGCCGTTCCGGTCGCCGAAGACTGTGGGTTGGAAGCTGTCACCTGGAAGCCGGTAGCCGCGTTGTCGCTGGGAGCCTGGAACGAGAAGACACCGCTGGTTTGTCCCTGCGGGACGTTTACCGAAGAGGGAAGCTGCAGACCGTTCGCGCCGGTGAGCGCCAGAGTCTGGGGCTGCGCCGCGGGACACGAAAGCTGAACCAGTCCGTTGACCATCATTCCGCTCATGGCCGGCGATGGATTGAAGGCGATCGTGGCGGGCGAGTCGCACGTGCCCTGATACAGCCGCCTGATCCGGTTGTTGTTGGAATCCGCAAAGTAAACGTTGCCCGAGGCATCCGTCGTCATGCTGGCTGGGGAACTTACTTGAGCACTAACCGCCGGGCCGCCATCGCCCCCAAATCCGGCCGAACCCGTTCCTGCCACCGGTGTGAGTTGGCACGCCGAGCCCATGGCTTGAATATTCTGATCCCTGCTGTCGGAAACAAACAGCTGCTGGTTGGAATCCATAGCCAGACGCATCGGGCTAGGGAGCGTGAGAGGAACCAGGTTCGCGGAGCTCATGAGGCTCGAAATGCTTCCATCTGGTGCAATGCGTCGAATGCGCTGGTTCCCTTCATCGGCGACATAGACCGTTCCGTCCGACCCGATCGCAACCGAATCCGGTTGGTTCAATGCGGCCAGGAACGCGGCCCCGCCATCGCCCGCGAGGCCCGGCGTCCCAGTGCCCGCCATCGTATCGATGACTCCGTCCGAAGTTACTTTGCGCAGCCGGTTATTGCCGGTATCGGCGATCACAACCGATCCGTGCGGATCTACCGCCACTCCGCTGGGCGACGAGAGCTCGGCCGCGTTGGCGAGTCCGCCGTCTCCGGAAAATCCCGCGGTTCCCGTGCCCGCAAAAGTGCTGATGGTTCCATCCGGGGCGATACGCCGGATCTTATTCGCTCCGGCATCGGCGATGTAGATGTTGCCGGACTGATCGGCCGCCACGCTCATTGGCGTATTGAGTTGCGCTTGAGTGGCGAGTCCCCCGTCGCCGCTCGATCCAGCAGTGCCGGTGCCCGCCGCCGTGCTAATTACGCCATTGGGAGCTACCATCCGCACCACGTGGTTCGTGGCGCTCGCGATGAAGAGATTATGTTGCGCGTCTATGGCTACGCCAGTTGGTGTGCCGAGGGCCGCGCTCAGTGCGCTGTTGCCGTCGCCGCTATCGCCCGCGATGCCAGATCCTGCCACGGTGGAAATATTGAACGTCTCGCCGGAGTTCACCCCAGCCGAACCTGATTGCGACATGACAATGGAGACCGGATTCGAACTGGTGTTTCCAGAGTGCAATTGAACGTTGACGAGTCCCGCACCTTCCAGATCCGAAGGAACCACGACATTCACTTGATCCAGACCCGCAAACTTCGGTGCCGGGCCCGCGTATTCCACCGGCAGTGCGTGGATTCCGCCCAGCGAATCGGTGGCCTGGGCCGAAATCGCATTTGCCACGTTCGACACACTAGGATCTTGCGTCGGGTTGCCCGCATATCGCAGCCCGGTACCGAAGACGCTCAAGCGAGTTCGCTTATCTGGAATTGCATTCTGGGAAGTGGTGGCCTGAAATGGTTCGGGCGAATATGTCACACCGTTGAGTACGGCTCCGCGCGAAGCGCGCAAGCATGGCAGCGTGAACACACCGGGCGCTGTCAATGCAACAGGTACGGTTCCGGTGGCGGCTGTTTGAGAAATCGGCGAAGTCACACTCACTGTCGCCGTGCCCAACGGCGTCGTCGAGGGCACAAGCAAGTTGATTTGGCTCGGCGAGACGTAAAGCAATTGCGCGGTCTGGCCGCCGATCGATACGCTGGTGCCGCCGATCGCGGTGGGAAGCGCGCCGTTCCCGTCCATCTGCGCGGCGGCTGTCCCCTGCGCTAAGTTCGCCCCATAAATGGTTGCGAGCGAATTGGGCGAAATAATCGGTTGATTATTTGCCGCCGACACCACGGAGAGGACCTGCTGGCCGTCGAGCGGGAACAGGCCGCATGCTGCTATGAAATGAATGAAAAAGTAAGAACGCATGCGAATGCATCCACCGATATATTGTCCCGCCGGCATAGTCCCCTCCGAAGCAGTGCGCAGTTTGTGCAATGAATTAATTTCATTTACGCACTTCCGCCCCATAGACGCGGCGGCTCAAAAACTATAACTATTTGATTTACTTAGTTATATTTCTTTAGTTCGAAGTTCTTTCTTGTACTAAGGCGCGCGCACTACTGGATCGGCCATGAAGTGCGCTCGACGGAGTCGTGGTTTTCATCCGCCGCCTGCGCAGTCTATGATGGATCAGAAAGACTGGAGAGATCGATGAAGAGCCCTTACAGGATCCTGCTGCTGGCGAGTGCCGCATTTGCCCAAGTGGCATTTGCCCAAGTTGCATTTGGCCAAGTCGCAGTTGGCCAAGTGACACTGAACTCGGTGCGAATCGGCGCGAAGGACACCCCTGCGTTAGCGAAGTTCTATCAATCTGCATTCGGGATGCAGGAGGTGAACCGGATCAACGTCCCGGCGGGACCAGAAATCTTTGTGAATTTCGGCGCAACCGCCGACGCCGCGAAGGCCAACAAGAGCGAACCGATCGTGATCATGCATCGCGATTCGGACGATGTGAAGGACCCGATCCCGCATCTGATCCTCAACGTGACCGACATGGCGGCCACCGTCACCGCGATCAAGTCGGCGGGCGGTTCGATGGCCGGCGATCCGCGTCCGTTCGGGAATACAGGCATGGTAATCGGCATCGCGATCGATCCGGCCGGAAACCGGGTTGAGCTGATTCAACGGCCGTAATGGCCCGCACCTGGAGGTCGATTATGAGCAAGATCTTGTGTGCCGCGGCAGCGCTGCTACTAATAACGATGCGCATCTCGGCTCATCATGCGTTCGCCGCCGAGTACGACGCGAACAAGCGCGTCACGGTAGCGGGCACGGTGACTGAGTTCAAATGGATGAATCCGCACGCGTGGCTATGTATCGACGTGAAGGATGAAAGCGGCAAGGTCACTCGCTGGAGCTTCGAAATGGGAAGCCCGGGCGGCCTGGGGCGCAGGGGATGGACAAGCACGGAGCTGAAGCAGGGCGATCAGGTCACCGTGGAAGGTTTTGGCGCGAAGGACGGCAGCAATACGGCAAACGCCGGCAAGGTCACATTGCCGGATGGCCGAAAGCTGTTCGGTGGATTCCAGAGCACGCCCGGCGCGCCGCCCAAGTAGAAAGGACACCTCAGGCAAATGCTCACACTCGCGAAGGCTCTGCCTGGGGTGTCGATGCATATCAATCCATGCTCGAAATCAAGGTGAGCGCGGGATTCCCAAGGAAGTGAAGCGCGAAACGGGCGGTCCGCCGCGATAGACTGATTTAATCATCATGTCGATTAGCGCGGGCGAGAGACTGGGGCAATACGAAATCCTTGCGCCCATCGGCGCCGGTGGCATGGGCGAAGTGTACCGCGCGAAAGACACCAAGCTGAAGCGCGAGGTTGCGCTGAAGGTGCTTCCCGATTCGTTCGCTAGCGACCCGGAACGCATGGCGCGTTTCCAGCGCGAGGCCGAAGTGTTGGCGTCGCTCAACCATCCCAACATCGCCGCGATCTATGGAGTGGCCGAATCGGACAACGCCCGCGCGCTGGTGATGGAGTTAGTACCGGGAGGTCCTCTGACAGGACCGCTCCCGGTTGAAACCGCGCTCAACTACGCCCAGCAAGTCGCCGATGCGCTCGAGGCCGCGCACGACAAGGGCATCGTTCATCGCGACTTGAAACCGGCCAACATTATGATCACGCCCGGGGGCGTCGTGAAAGTGCTCGACTTCGGGCTCGCCGCTGTGCCGATATCCGGGAATAGCGCGGGCGACCCCACGCATTCTCCAACCTTGACCATCGCGGCGACACAGGCCGGCATGATCATGGGAACCGCGGCGTACATGAGTCCCGAGCAGGCGGCGGGGAAGCCGGTGGATAAGCGCGCCGACATTTGGTCCTACGGCGTAGTGCTGTGGGAAATGCTGAGCGGCGAGCGCCTGTTCCATGGCGAAACCATTTCGCACACGCTGGCGGACGTTTTGCGGGCTCCCATCGATTTCGACAAACTTCCGAAAGAAACGCCGCGCGCGATTCGCGCACTGCTGCGGCGGTGTCTGGATCGGAATGTGAAGAATCGCCTGCGCGACATCGGTGAAGCGCGGGTCGCCATACAAAATCTGGGCAAGGAGCCGGAGGTTCCAGCAAGCGCAGCCCCCGCACCGCGATTCCTATGGCTCGCGTGGTCCGCCGCCGCGCTTTTCCTCCTCCTGGCCCTGGTCATTTCTTTCTTTTACTTCCGCCAGAGGCCGCCCCAGCCCACAGCTCTACGTTTGTCGATTCCGCTGCCGGACAAGTTTGGAGTCGGCTATCTCGCGCTGTCTCCCGACGGACGCACGGTGGCCATAAGCGCCGGCGGACAAGGCAGGCTTTGGCTTCGCTCGCTCGATTCCTTTGAACTGCGCCCGATTTCAAACACCGACTACGCCAGGCATCCTTTCTGGTCGCCGGACGGCCGCTCGCTAGGATTCGTCGCCGATGGAAAACTGAAAATCATGTCGGCCTCGGGCGGTCCAGCGACGGCGCTCTGCGATGCCGGTACTGGCGGAGGCGCCACGTGGAACCGTGACGGTGTGATTCTCTTCGGAGCCGATAAAGGCCCGATTGAGCGCGTGAACGCAACGGGCGGCCCGTGCACGCCTGTGACACGGATCGAGCCCGGCATGGTCCACCACCTGCCCTCATTCCTTCCCGATGGCAGGCACTTCTTGTACAACGTCCAGAGCGAGGATCCGAGCAAGGCGGGTTTGTACGTTGCCTCATTGGATCAACCCGACGGCCGGCGGCTCCTGGCGGACCGGACTAGTGCGATTTTCGTTCCGGGGAGAAAAGGAGAAAATCACGATGTGCTTTTGTTCAAGCGCGAGAACAAACTGATCGCCTATCCGTTCGATGTGGCGACTTTACAACTTGCGGGAGATCCATTCGCGGTAGCGACGCAACTCTCGCGAACTTTGAGCCCCGATCAAGTGGCCGCGTCGGCCTCGTCTAACGGAACGCTCGTCTACCTGGCGGGGTCTTCCTTGGAGGACTTCCAACCCACCTGGTTGGATCGATCCGGAAAGGAATTGGGCAAAGTAGGCCCCCTCGCCGATCAGCGCGGGCTCGCACTTTCCCCGGATCAGAAGTTCCTCGCGGTCGCGTTCCGGGGGAGCGAGTCGCGGCCGGGCCTCTGGCTGCGCGATCTGGCTCGCGACGTGGAATCTCGTTTCACGCTACCGCCTTTTGTAGGCGCGCCGGCCTGGTCGCCCGACAGCCGGCGAATCGCGTTCTCCGGCTCGAACGCACTATACGTGAAGAGCGTGAGCGGGGGCGCGGAGCAACTCCTGCTTCGGACCGATAACACAAGCGCTCCCTCCGATTGGTCGCACGACGGAAAATATCTGCTCTATACCGAAGTTGACCCGAAGACGCATGGAGACATCTGGTACCTGCCGATCGACCCCTCCGGCAAGCCGGGCGCGCCGGTCGCGTTTCTCAAGACCGAGTTCGACGAGAGCTTGGGCCAATTCTCGCCGGATGACCACTGGGTAGCCTATGCTTCCAATGAATCCGGAAAGTTCGAGATCTACGCTCGCCCATTTCCTTCCGGCGGCGGCCCAATCAGGATCTCGAACAATGGCGGGACTAATCCGCGCTGGCGTGCCGATGGAAGAGAGCTTTATTATTTCAGCAGCTTGGGATTCATGGCGGTTCCAATGCAGCCGGGTTCGGGTGGGCTGCTTCAAGCTGGCACGCCGAAGGCCCTGTTCAGCCCTCAAATCAGGGGTACGATTCCGGAAGCGAACCTCTTTAACTACAGTCCCGCCGCCGACGGCCAACGCTTTCTGATCAATATCCTTCCCGACGCCTCGCTGCCGACGTTGAACGTTATTACGAATTGGGAGAGGCTTGTGCCGGCGGCGAAGGAGTGATAAGGCGTATTCCGCTGTTGACGCGACGACTTACTTTCGAGACAGTATACGAAGATGAGAATTCTCAAGATCCCGTCAGCCCTGTTCGTTCTGACAACCGGCGCGACCGCGCTATTCGCGCAATGGCCCAGCTACTCGACGCCGGGCCCGAGGACGACGGACGGCAAAATCGATTACGCTGCGCCTGCGCCCCGCACGGCGAATGGCAAGCCCGACTTCTCCGGATTATGGGAACCGGTGCATACGAAAACGACGGGCCCGGGTGCGGGATTGAACGGCACAGCGCCGCTGCCCTTCGCGATTCCTACAACGCCCGACGATCCCCCGGTGGCGCAATTCTTCAACATCGGCGCGGGCTTCAAGGACGGCCTGCTTCCCTTCACCCCCTGGGGCACGCAGGTGCGGGCGCAACGAAAAGGCAACGACAACAAGGATAATCCTGACGCGCTCTGCTTGCCGCTCGGCCTCACCCAGCTTCACATGCACCCGCAGCCGCGAGAGATTGTGCAGACTCCGCGCGAGATCGTGGTCCTGTATGAGGCGAACGGCAATGTGCGGCGGATTCTGACGGACGGAAGGCCATTGCCAAACAACGACAACCTCTCGCCGTGGTGGTACGGGTATTCGGTGGCGCACTGGGACGGCGACACGCTGGTGGTTGAGACCACCGGGTTTCGCGATGACGTGTGGCTGGATGTGGAGGGCAGTCCGCTGACCAGTTCCGGCAAAATGACGGAGCGCTGGCGCCGGCCGAAGTTCGGGCTTATGCAGATCGACATCACAATCGAAGATCCCAAGGCCTACACCAAGCCATTCACCGTGCGCGTGAACCATCAGCTGATGGCGGACACGGAACTCATGGAGTTCGTTTGCGAGGAGCGGGACGCGACGCACTACGTCGGCAAGGATGCGAAGAAATAGACGGTATCTCTATTGCGCGGCGCTCTGGATCAGCTCCCACATCAGGCCGTTGACATCGCGCACAAAGACATTGCCTGCGCCATTGGCGCGCACGATGGGCTGGCCGCCTGTGGTGGCGACCGTGCCGCCGGCCTTGGTCCACTGATCGACTGCGGCGTGAATGTCGCGCACCACCATAGTGAAGGCGGGCGATCCAGGATCTTCGGCGCCGGCCACCACTTTCGCGCGCGCGACGCCGGAGTATTCGATCAATCCGAAGTCGAGCATCGTGCCGGGGATGTTGCCATGCGTGATGCGCCAATGTGCGTCTGGCAGTCCGATGAGGTTGGTCACTACGGGACTGGTTCCCAATGGACTGGTAGGATGCGCGTTGAAGCCGATGGCATCGCGCAGGAAGGCGACGGTCTTCGCGGAATCATCAATGGAAAACTGCACGGAGGCGCCGAGAATATCGCCGGACGTCGCCGCGGCGGAAGCGGGCAAGGGATCGGGCTGCTGCAATTCGACGAAGAAGCCGTCGGGATCGCGGACGATGATCTCGCGCAGCTTGCTGTTGGGATTCCCGGTGGGATTGACAGGGACGCCGCCGATGGTGACGACAGGCGCACCAGAAGCCTTCACTTTTTCCATGACCTTTTCGATATCGCGGACCTGTAACGCCAAAGTGGCCGCTCCGATGTCCTGGATGTTCGGCCGCACTGGCTTGCGGGGCGCGCCCGTGAATTCGGTCAACTCAAAACCGAAGGCTGCGTTCGGAATGTGGAATGACGCGGCGCGAAAGCTCATGCTGGTGGTGCCGGTGAACTTCGACATGTCCGCATCGAGCTTTTGTGGCTGCTGCGCGAGCGGATCGCGAGTTCCGTTGAGCGGCAAGCCCAGCACATCGCGGTAAAACGGCAGCGTCTTGTCGAGACTTTCAGTAGTGTGCGCCAGGTTCTGCAAGCGCACGACCGGGGTCGTGGCCGGAGTTGTTTGAGGAAATGCGAGCGCGGCAAACAGGGTCCCGGCGGCGGCGAGTTTCCAGAGCATAGTAGGTCGCATTCTTAATCGGTGGGCGCAACGTCGCGCGTCTTGATGAGCCACTGGCCGTTGATGCGCACCAGTTCGTCCACTTCGCGTCCGGCGGCTGCTACGCGCGAAGGCGTTTTCGGACCTGCGGCTGCGAACACGGTCATCCAATACGCCTCCAGATGCGCGTGATCCTTGTCGACAAACTCGAGATAGCTATTCGCGATCACGTGGTACATAGCGGGCCGCTTTTCGCCGGTCTTGGATTCATTTTCGGCGGCGCGCTGGCGAAAATCGTTGATCATCTTCTTGAGCGCGTCGCGTCCCTTCACGGCGTTGGCTCCGCTGCCGAACTGTCCATCGGGGGTGAATACGGCGGCATAAGCATCGGCGTTTTCAGTGTCGAGGGCGCGAACGTACTGCCACATAAGCTTCTCGATTTGAGCGCGATCCTTGCCTTCGTTCTCGGCCGCGATGGCCGGCGAGC
Organism: Bryobacteraceae bacterium; assembly: GCA_035486995.1. Taxonomy (GTDB): domain Bacteria; phylum Acidobacteriota; class Terriglobia; order Bryobacterales; family Bryobacteraceae; genus Palsa-89. The sequence continues at coordinate 3,912 of DATHMO010000273.1, read as the reverse complement.
CAAGCAGCGCTGCAACCCAAAGCCCCGCGACGCTGAGCGCGATTTGTTTCATCATAGCGATCTCCTCCCATATAAGAGATCACAAAATCATGAGAGACCACAAATGCCGGTGGGCCACTGGCGACGTCTTCATCAAATCTTTGTGCTTTCTACAGGACTCCTTCAGGCCTTTCCGAATACGCTCGAGGTGTGGCGGGATAAAAACCGCATAAAGGAGATTGAAGTGAAGACGTTATTGAGTATCCTCATTGCTGGGGCATTGTCCACCGTAGGCGCGTTCGCGAATAGCGGCAACACGCCGCATGCGCCCTTTCGACCGTTGAGCAAGCGGCCCAGCGGCGCGCGACAGACTGCGGCGGCCGAATCGAAGGTGAACGTAGAGTCGCCAAAACTACCGTTCCGGCATTACCAAAAGCAGCCGGCGGCGGCGCCATCGAATAAGCCGAGCGGCCTTGAAGCTTCCAAACAGTAGTGCAAATGTTGTGCGGGGCCGGCCAGTGAGAGGCTGGCCCTTTGTCTCTAAGAACTGGGCGGGAAGTACAACAACAATCGATCGCTCTCGGAATCATACGTGAAGATGTCGCCATACCGCCCCCAATTTAAGGCCGTGTCGATCTGCCGCTGGACATCGTCATCGGAGAAGTGCGCCTGTAAAACATCGCGAAACAACTCCAGCGGCATGGAATGGTCGGACTTGCTGGCCAGCGCGCTGTTCATCTGCTGAAGCAGTGTGACGTACGCCAGGGCTGCATCGCGGAAAAGACCCTTGCGCGTCGAGATGTCCGCTTCGGCAAACATCGTTCCGCTCCCAGTGAGCTCAACATCACCGCGTTCGGATTTTACGAACCCCAGCAGCGCCGTAGCCTCCACGATCGGCAGCAGATCGTCCACATCCATGCGAAGTTCTTCGGCGACGCGATACAGATCCTCTCTGCCGCCACGATCGTTCAACAATTCCACCAAGCCGGCGATGGAACCGGGCCGGGCATAAGGCAGCATCCGGTATAGCTTTTTCGCCTCGCGATCGGCCGCCGAAGGTGGTCCCGCCGCGAGTTCGGGCTGCGTCATGAGCTTGTAAATGTAATCCACGTAAAGAAGAAACTCAGTGGAGCTCCGTTCTCGCGGATGCGCCAAAGGGACTCGGAAATCTGCGCGGACTTTGGCAGGATCGCGGCCCAGGACGATGATGCGATCCGCCAACTGCACCGCTTCCTCGATGTTGTGCGTTACCAGGAAAATGCTTTTGGTCGGAATCTTCTTGCCGAGCCAAAGCTCCAGCAACTCGCCGCGCAGATTCTCCGCCGTCAAAACATCCAGCGCCGAAAATGGTTCATCCATGAAAAGCACTTCGGGCTCCACTGCCAAGGCGCGAGCGAATCCCACCCGTTGCCGCATCCCGCCCGAGAGCTCTTTGGGGTAGGCGGTTTCGAATCCTCGCAGACCCACCGAGTGCAGCGCACGCATCGCCCGCAGATGCCGGATCAGGGGCTTCAGCCCAAGCGCCTCGAGAGGAGCTTCCACGTTCGCAAGCACCGTGAGCCAAGGAAAAAGCGCGAAGCTTTGAAACACAATGGCCGCATTCGGGCTGGATTCACCGAGCGGCTTTCCGTGCCACAGGATTTCGCCGGCCGATGGCACGGTTAGACCAGAGAGCATCCTTAAGAGCGTGGACTTGCCGGAACCGGATGGCCCCAGTAGCGCGATAATCACGCCCGGCTCTACCGAAAGACTAATCGGCGCGATGATCTGCAGCTGTCCACCACCTGGGCGCTGAAAGCTTTTTTCGATTCCTCGCGCTTCGATAACCGGTTGTACCGGCGGAGTGATCCTTTGCTCGGTATCAAGACTTAATTCCTCAAGACCTGCGGCCGGGTGCCCTTCCGCGAGCTCGTTTGTGATTTGCTGCCACGCCGTCTCGGGCAACTCGTCGAGAAACGTGGTGCGCTCCATTGGATGCATCTTCGAGACCACCTCTCGCATCCGGTCGGCCGAGAGGGTGTGCAACAGAACGAACGTGTCGTAGTAGGGAAAGATCGGCGCCAGCTTGGCTGCAACCTCGGCAGGCAAACGGCCAAAGAGAACCTGCTGCTCTTCGAAGGGCAGATTTATGAACGTGTCCGCCGCGACGGTGGGGTCCAGCCGCTCGAGGATCGTGACCGCCCGGTCAAAGCGTCCTTGCGCCAGGATCGTGTGAAGCTCGTCGGCTTTGGGCCGCGTCATTTATGCCCCAAGCATAGGCGGGCGGGCGTGAAGGAGTCCTTGAGAAGCCATGAAGAAATCATTAACGGCGATCGTTCAAAACGGCAACGCCCGCGGCCTTCGGAGCTTAGTATACTCGGATGCTGATGGGAGGTTTGATGAAACGCGTCAGGTTCCGCAGGTGCGTGGAGACGCGCCACCGTCAGATAGCCCAACGACGGGTAATCAAAAATAGAGGTAATTGGATGCGGATTCAGATCGCGGCTCTATCGGCTATAAGTTTCCTGCTGTTGCTTTGTCCGCTGAGCGGGCAATGGGTACACTATCCCACCGCGGATGTTCCTCGCACGCCAGATGGGAAACCGGATCTTACAGCGGCAACACCGCGCACTGCCGACGGCAAGCCGGACCTTTCGGGTCTGTGGATCGTGCCAACTTCGCGGGAGCCCAATCCGAACTTCCCAGGTTGTGCTGCAGTCGGCGACGAGTTTATCAATATCGCCACGCACCTCAAAGGCGGCTTGCCGTATCAGCCCTGGGCCGCGGAATTAGTGAAGACCCGGCGGAGCGAGCAGCGGGTGAACGATCCCATGTCGCGCTGCGTCCCCATCGGACCCATCCGCTTGCACACCTGGAATGGACCGAGAAAACTCGTCCAAAGCCACGGACTGCTCATCATCATGAATGAGCTCGACACCAGCTTCCGCCAGATTTTCACCGATGGCCGTCCTCTGCCGGTGGACCCGAATCCGTCCTGGAACGGCTATTCGAGCGGCAAATGGGACGGCGATACGCTCGTAGTTCGCAGCAACGGTTTTCGCGACGGCATCTGGGTGGATGCAGCCGGCAATCCGATGACCGACGCCGCGCAGATCACGGAGCGTTTCCATCGCATCAACTTCGGCAATCTGGAAATTGAGATCACGGTCGACGACCCCAAGGCCTACACCAAGCCGTGGACGGTGAAGATCGCACAGGTGATCGATCTCGACGCGGACTTGCTCGATTTTGTTTGTAATGACAATGAGAAAGACATTTCTCATTTGTCGAAATAGATAGAATTTATTTGCAGCGGTCGGCGACCTTACGCCTGTCGCGATATCGAACATGACAGTGCTGGCACGCTGTAGTCATCACGTCGGCGACATCGGTCATCTTGTCCTGATTCTTGGTCTGAGCCGTCGCGTAGGCCGTCATTCCCGCGTCGCGAAGCTCTTGAACGAATTTCGCCCAATCCGGATTCGCTACCGGAACATCCAGACCATTCGAGCACTTGCGCCCCGGCGCCGAGAGCAGGTCGGCAACTTCAGCGATCGCCAAAGCGCTGTTCTCCACTGCTTCCCACTTGCCGTACTGGCTCGTCAGCAGGTCGGTGGACATCGCGGGATCTTTGGCATGCGGCACCTCCCCCGGGTTCACGTCCTGCGCGGCGAAAACTACATTCGATTCCGGATACAGCGTCCCCTTCATCAGTTGGGCGAGCGTGGCCACCACTTTCGGCGCGGGCGCGGAAGATTGGCCGAAAGAGACGGGCACGGCGCTCACGGCGAGGAGCGCCACTAGTGTTCTGGTCATTTAGTGCCGAATCTGCGACGTGATGTCCTTGATTTCGTAGACCTCGCAGTTGGCTCGCTCCGAGATCAACCCCGCATCGGGATACGTGCTGAGCGTCAACGTTTTCGGCGTCATCACCCACGGCTCCACCAGCACCGC
>DATHMO010000272.1:0-10492 GCA_035486995.1 Bryobacteraceae bacterium | reverse complement strand
AACGGAGCTGCCGTAGCTGGTGACGTGAGAAAGGACGTGGATTTTGGCATCGTTCCAATCGATCAAACGGCCGTTATGCCAAATCTTTGCCGTGGGCGTTAACATTCCTAATTATAGCTAACGCGGCTGGTCGGAGAAGAGCTCATCCAGGTGGACGGTGAGTTCGCTGGCGGTGAGTGTGCCGCCGCGGTTGATGCGCTCGGGTTCGCCACCGGAATGATATTGCCAGGCAGTTTGCTTTTCGGGATCGACGACCCAGCAGTATGGCACGCCCCAAGCGTGATACTGTTCGCACTTCGCGAGCATGGCGCCGACGCGGTCTTCCGGGGAAAGAATTTCCACACAGAGGAGGACGGGCTTGGTGGGGTAAGGAGTTTGAAGAGAGCGGGCCGCAACCACGTCCGGGATCAAGTATTTCGTCGCTGTGAGACGGAGGGTCACCTCGGAAAGAGCATGGACGCCCTGCCGCCGCAGCAGGACTAACAGCATGGTCTGCGCGAGCGCGTGAAGCGTGGTGGGCATTCGTTTGGGATACAAGACGCCGTCCACATACTCGCAGTAGGGTTTTTCGGTGCGATGGAGGTAGTCCTCGACAGAGACTATTGCCGCGGCGCTCATAAGGTCTGATTCTATTGTAATGCTGGTACAGGGAGGGCGCGAAGGTCACTTCACGCCAAATAGCCTTCCGACCGCAGCCGTTTCAGGGGTTACCTTGAACCTGTCCCCGTCGAGCCGGAAGTCGATCTCGTATTTTGAGATTTTCGGTTTCGGCAGAGATTCCTCATCAAGCCTATCCTGGTCGTCTGGATGTAACTTAATGCGGCCACTCTGAGCAAACACCCGGACCATAAGACCGCCGTTGGCAGTTTGGTCGAATGAAACTCGATCGATATGCTGCATCTGCACTCCTCCAAGCATAAAAGAGCGATAGCTGTCGGCCATCAGTACGACGCTGTCCCAGGCAAATTCGGGCCTAACAAAATCGACTATGTAGAGCCCGTGGAAATCGTGTCCCATTCCGCCGTCAGTCTCTTCGCAAAAGAGAATCTGGCGTCCGGTAGCGAAGGACACACGCCGGCAATGACGAGTGAGGACGCCCGGCCTGTACCAGACTGATCGCCATTTGCCTGATTGCTTGGTAAGTAGCAACGTCCCTCCCCAAAGCCACGGATGGCCTTCGCAAGCAAAACAGCTGATGGCAGCGTCCTCGCTCGTAGCTGAAAGAAAATGGCCAAAAATAATGCCATCGGCTTCCCACAACACGTACGGCATCCAGGGGTAGCGCCTCTGCCCGGATGCCAAGATTTCCGCCATCGAAGCATCTCCACATCCGAGCGCTTTCTGACCTTTCGCTGTTACGGTTCGCACCCCTTCGCCACAAACCACCTTTAACAGAGGAAGTACAGTTTCTGGCTGCGGGGCGAGTACTTCGGAGGTAAATGTCGGATGAAGAAGAGGATCGAGGGCGTAGGTGCTAGGTGCAAACGCCATCAGCACGGCGGCCGTTGCAGGGAAGGCGACCGCAAAGATTCTCAGCGGTGAGGCCGGCGGACACCTCACTGGGTCGCAAGGCATATTTTCAGTATTGCAAGTCAAAAGCCCGTGAAGTGGCGTTTCGAGAAACTTCAACTTCACTTTGGATGAAAAATGGCCGGCCCGTCGAGCCAGAGTTGCCTCGGCACCTACCATGAGCGCCAGCCATGCGAAGATAGGAGTGCGTGGCAGTTAGAGTTCAGGTTCCCAAGAAAGCCTCCGCGGTGCGGTTCGCTTTGCACCCCGTGGGCAAAATTCTCCTCGTCCTCCTGGTCTTGGCCGTCACCACCGGATTTGGCGTGTTCACGTACTATTACGTGAAGTACTCGCGGCTGATCGAGACCAAGCTGGCCGCTGGTCCTTTCGCCAATACTTCGATGCTGTTCGCGGCGCCGCGCACCGTGGACGTGGGCGACATCGCCGATCCGCAGGAGATCGCCACCGACCTCCGCCGCAGCGGTTATTCCGAATCGCCCAACAATCGCATGGGCTACTTCACGCTGAAGCCGGATGAGATCGACGTGTATCCGGGGCCGGATTCGTATTTCAAGCGCGACGAAGGCGTCATCAAATTCACCGGCCGCAAGGTGACGCACATCATTTCGCTGGCCGATAACACGGACCGCACCGAGTATACGCTGGAGCCCGAGCTGATCTCGAATCTGTTCGACAAGAATCGCGAGAAGCGCCGGATCGTGAAGTACGAAGACATTCCGCCCGTGCTGGTGCACGCGGTGGTGTCGGCCGAAGACAAGCGATTTTTCCAGCACTCGGGGTTCGATCCCATCCGCATCATTAAATCAGCGTACGTCGACGTGAAGAAAGGCCAGAACGCGCAAGGCGCTTCCACGCTGAGCATGCAGTTGGCCGGGATGCTGCTGCTGGATCGCGGCGATCGTTCGTGGCGGCGCAAGATCCCCGAAGTGCTCATCACCATGCACCTGGAGCAAAAGCTCAAGAAAGAGCAGATCTTCGAGGATTACGCGAACCAGGTGCCATTAGGGCAGCGCGGGAGTTTCGGCATTCGCGGATTCGGCGAGGCGGCGCAAGCGTTCTTCGGCAAGGACATTTCGCAGTTGAACTTGCCCGAAGCGGCAACGCTCGCGGGCCTGATTCAACATCCCAGCTACATCAATCCGTTCCGCTGGCCGGAGCGGGCCAAGGCGCGCCGCAACGTAGTGCTCAAGATGATGCGCGAAAACGATTACATCAGCGATGCGCAATACGAGAAGGCAGTTGCGTCGCCGATGACCGTGCTGAAGCAGGGCATGGACACCGCCGAAGCGCCGTATTTTGTTGACTTGGTGAACGACACGCTGATCGAGAAGTTTCCCGATTACAATTTCCAGACGAACACCTACCGCGTCTACACCACGCTCGATCCAAACTTGCAGCGGGACGCGGCGGAAGCGGTGCGAATCGGCATGGAAGAGGCCGATCAGCGGATCAAGGGACGCAAGAAGAAGGATCCGAATTATCCCGATCCGCAGTGCGCCTTAATTGCGCTCGATCCGCAGACCGGCAAAGTGCTGGCGATCGTCGGCGGGCGGAACTATGGCACCAGCCAACTCAACCGGATCCTGGCGAAGCGGCAACCGGGCTCGTCGTTCAAGCCGTTTGTCTACGCGACTGCGTTGAATACGGGGCTTTCGACTGGGGGCGGGCAGGTGATCACGCCGGCCACCATGATCCTGGATGAGCCGACGACTTTTTACTATGACGGCCGGCCCTATGAGCCGAGCAATTTCGAGCACAAGTTCTATGGCAACGTATCGCTGAGGGATGCGCTGGCGCATTCGCTGAATGTGGCGACGGTGAAGCTGGCCGAGCAGACGGGTTACGGCGCGATTGTGGATCTGGCGCGGCGGGCCGGGATGAACGTGGAGATCCATCCGACACCGGCCGTGGCGCTGGGGGCATACGAAGTGACGCCGCTCGAAATCGCCGGCGCCTACACCATATTTGATAACCAGGGCGTCTATTCCAAGCCCTATTTTGTGTCCGACATCGCGAGCGATCATGGGTCCATCATTTTCGACAACAAGCCCGAGCATCGCGACGTTCTCGACCCACGCGTGGTGTTTCTGATGGATCAACTCTTGGAAGAGGTGGTCCGGAGTGGAACGGGCGCGGCGGTATGGTCGCGTGGGATCAATTTCCCGATCGCCGGCAAGACCGGAACTTCGCACGACGGCTGGTTCGCCGGCTTTACGTCGAAACTGATTTGCGTGGTGTGGGTAGGGTTCGACGATAACCGTGAGCTCAATCTCGAAGGCGCGCACTCGGCGCTTCCCGTCTGGGCCGAGTTTATGAAGCGGGCCCACGAGCATCGGGAGTATCGGAACGTGAGCGAGTTTCAGGCGCCGGCCGGCGTGGTCGGCGTTCAAATCGACCCTGCATCGGGGCAGCTGGCGACGGCCGCGTGTCCCAAGGTTCGGACCGAATATTTCATCGAAGGCACACAGCCGGTGGAGCAATGCCAATTGCATGGCGGCGGAGGAATGCGCGTGGCGGGTTGGGAAACGGGGCAGCCGCGTGCAGCCGATCCAAATGCGCCCGCCGCGGCCGTGCGGCCCGGAGCTCAGCGCCTGGCGCAGACAGGTGAGCCCCTGGCGGCACCTGACGCAGCTACCCCACCCCCGGCGCCGCCCAAGCGTAAGGGATTTTTCGAGCGCCTTCGGGGTATTTTCAAGTAATTGTCATTCCGAAAGTGATAGTGTAGATCTAATACCCGGGACGGTTGATCCGGGATGAATCGGGGAGGTCGAACCATGGCTTCCAGGCTCTGGTTAGCTGCTATCAGTTTCGGGACGGTCCAGATGTTTCTTCCGGCCGCCTCCGCTCAATCCACGCCGCCGTCAGCGGGCCTGCTCAGTGATACCGCCACGGGACAAACCACGCCGGTGGTGCAGAAGAAACTTGCGCCGGTGCTGAGTCCCGAGATGCGCGGCGACATCTTCATGGCCGAGAAGCGGTACCGCGAAGCTGCGGAGATGTATCAAGAACACTCCAAGGGTTCGGCGGTGATGCTGAACAAGACCGGCATCGCCTATCATCAGATGCTCCAACTGGACTTGGCGGAAAAGTACTATCGCCTTTCGCTACGCACGGAACCCGGGTATGCCGAAGCCGTCAATAATCTTGGGACCATTTACTACGCAAAGAAGAGCTATCGGCGGGCGGTGAATCAGTACAAGAAGGCGCTGCGAATCAATCCTCAGTCGGCTTCGGTGTGGAGCAATTTGGGGATGGGGTATTTCGCGCGGAAGGATTATGTACACGCGGCGGATTCGTTTCAGAAGGCTCTGATGCTGGACCCTGAGGTTTTCGAGACGCGCAACACGCAAGGTGTCTTGTTGCAGGAGCGGAGCGTAGAGGAACACGCCAAGTTCCACTATTATCTGGCGCGGGAATACGCGAAAGCAGGAGCGCAGGATCGCGCGCTGCAGTACATCCGGAAGGCCTTGGAAGAAGGCTATAAGGAAAAGAAGAAGATTCAGGAAGATCCGGCGTTTGCGTCCTTGAAGGAACTGCCGGAGTTCAAAGAGTTGATGGCGCTGGAGCCGCGTGTTCTGTAGGCGCCTGACCTTTTGTAGTTCAATTCTCATCGCGTTGATTGCGGGCGGTTGCGCGCGGCGGCCGAACCCAGTCCCAACCGTCGAGCGGCTGGCCGTTCTGCCACTCGAAAATCTAAGCTCCGATCCCCAATTGAATTGGTTTGCGCGTGGATCGGCCGCAGTGGTGGAGTACGACCTGGCGGGCGCCAAGAACATTTTCGCGAAGAATGTAGAGTCGATTTCCGCGGCGCAATCGATGCAAGCAACGCGCGTCCTGGAAGGGTACTTCTTCGAGAGGAACGGGCGCCTCGGAATCCGCGCGACGTTGGAAGACCTGCGAACAACTCGGGCAGTGCAGCATTTCGAACTCGACGGGTCTGTGGCGAATGGCTTTTTGCCTTTGGCGAACGAGCTTGCACAGAGGTTGAGTTCCGAGGTGCGGCCTTTCGGGACCGCGAACGAAAACGCGTTTCGGTTCTATGGGGATGCCATCACGGCGACCGATGCCGAAGCCCGCGAGCGAGCGATAGAGTCGGCAATTGCGGCGGATCCTGGGTTTGCCGCGGTTTATGGGTTGCGAGCGAGAACGGGTGCCCGGGATCGCGCGCTCCAGATGATTCAGGCCGGCGAGCAGGGGCGGGTGGATTCCATCGATCGAGCTGACTTGCAATACATCGCAGCGGCGGTTTCGGGAGATCGGAATTCTCAGATTCAGGCCCTGGAGACGCTGACGCGAGTGACGCCCGCGAATGCGACTCTGTTTGCGGATTTGGGGGCGGCGCAATTCGCACGGCGGAACTTTCCGGAGGCGGTGCGGAATTATCAGGAGGCTTCGATCTTGAATCCGGAAGAGCCGCGCATCTGGAATGAACTGGGTTATGCGCTGGCCTGGACGCGGAACTTGCAAGGCGCTCGGCGCGCGCTTCAAGAGTACCAGAGGCTGGCGCCGGACGATGCCAATGCGCTCGATTCGTTGGGCGAGGTGAGCTTTTTTCTGGGGGACTTCGAGTCGTCGGCGAAATATTTCGAGCGGGCGGCGCAGAGGAGCCGAGCGGAGTTTCTGAAAGCGGCCGAGGCGCGGTTGATGCTGGGAGATCTTGGGGGGGCGGACGCTTTCTTTGCGAAGTACGCCGCTGGATTGCGGCGCGAGGCGGCGGCTTATCAATTGGCCCAATGGCAGTTCTTAACGGGGCGAAAAAACGCCGGCATCGCTGCGATGAAGAAACTGACGACGGAGCCAGATAGCGAATTGCAGAAGTTGGCACGGCGTCAGCTTGCGGTTTGGGAGTTCGAGGCCGGGGATTCGAATGTGTCGGCCGATATACCAGGGCTGGAGGCGGCGTATCAGAAAGCGAATCCTTCCAATGACGGCCAGATTCGGGTGTTGCTGGCTTCGGCGCTGTTAGCGAGGGGTTCCGTCGATCGGGCTGCGAACCTGATTGAGCTGTGTCCGCTGCCGCTTTCGTCGGGTGATCCGATGTTCGCGTCGTCGATTTTCCCGCAGTACTTCGAATTGCGAGCGGCGGTATTCGAGAAGCAGGGAAAGCCGGAAGAAGCGAAAAAGAATCGCGAGCTGTATCACAAATACGGCGGCGCGGACGTTACGAAATAACGGGCTTGTGATCCCAGGCGTTGTCCGCATCGCCTGCGTCGCGATGCTGCACGCGGTCGTAGAGGTGAAGGTCGGAGGTAGTGCCCAGGCTTTCGTTATAGAGGCTGGGCAAGCCGAGGCCTTCCTTTAGATCTTCTTCGAAGGCGTGAAGCGCTTTGAGGTGGGTGGCGAGAGCGGGCGCGATCCGGCCGGCGGGCGTTCTCCAAAACATTTGGAAGCCGCGATTCACCAGGAGTCCGATTTCATCTCCGAGCACGAAGCCGGCCTTGTTCACGCGCGGGTGCTGGCCGGGGCGATCTTCGATGACGGCTCCGATGCCATCGCGAGTAACCTGGGCTTTGCTCGCGCCGGCGGGGCTGGTGCTGAAGCCCAATTTTCTTAGGCCATCCAGGCGTTCGGTGAAAGTGAATTCGTGAGGTTTCTCTCGGCGAAAGAACATGTAGTTACTATCATGCCAGATCAGCGATTCGACAAGTGCGCGCCGAGAAACTCGGCGGCGGCATGATAGGCCTGGATCCAACGTTTCTCGGTGAGGAAGCCGTGGATCTCGTCGGGGAAGATGAGCTCCTGGAATTCGACGCCTTGCTTGCGAAGCGCTTGGACGAGCGCGATGGTTTGGTGGAACGGTACATTGCGATCGTCATCTCCGTGGATGAGAAGCACTGGTGAGCGCCAAGTGGAGACGGAGGCGAGAGGCGACGATTCGAAGGCGAGGCGCGAGGTAGCGGCATCTGTGGTGCGGCCGTCGGAGGCAAGCATAGCGGACCAATCGTGAACGCCGTGAAAATCGACGCCGGCGGCGAATAAATCGGAAGCGCGCGCGAGACCAAGCGCGGTGAGATAGCCCCCGTAAGAGCCGCCCCAGAGGCCGATGCGTTTGGGATCGACATCGGGCCGGGTGCGCAGATACAGGCCCGCGCCCAGAACGTCGTTGAATTCGCTGGCGCCAGTTGCGCCGTAGTTGAGGGCTTCGCGGAAGTCGAGGCCATAGCCGATGCCGCTGCGGTAATTGACCGAGAGCACGACGTAGCCGAGGCTGGCCAGATACTGATTCATCGCGTAGGAATTGTTGTAGTAATCCATGTAATGCCAACCGAGGAGCATTTGCCGGCGCGAACCTCCGTGGAAAAAGATGACCGCCGGGTGCGGCTGGTTGGGGCTGGCCGCGGGCGGAAGGAAAAGCTGTCCATGCAGGGCGAGACCATCGGCGCCCGAGAGCATGACAGGTTGGGGCGCGATGAGTGCGGAGGCGGGGAAGCCGGCGGGCACGGAGTCAGGCGCGAGATCGCGAACGGCGGCGGTCCCAATTTTGACGGAAGCGCGCGCCGGGTTGCGGGCGTCGGAGCGCAGCATGGCGACTGCCGAGCCGTCGGCGGTTTCAACCGGGGACCATTCGATACCGTCGCCGGGTGTGAGTTGCGCGAGATCTTGGCCCGAGACGGAAACGCGCCAGAGATGACGGCGATCGGTATCGTTTTGATTCGAGGAGAAGAGGACCGTGCGGCGATCGGAGGAAAGCGAGACGTGCTCGATTTCGAAATCGCCGGGGGCGTTGAGCGGCGTGGGGACGTCGCCGTGGGTGGAGATGGAATAAAGATGCAGCCAGCCGGTGCTTTCCCAGGGGAAAACGATGCGGTCGCCCGCGCCCCAGAATAGTTGGGTGTCGGCGGACATGTCATGGAACACGCTGCCGGGTCCGCTCGAGGCGTGCCAGAGTTCGCGGCCAGTGCCGGATTCGGCGTCGGCAATTCGGATGGACCAGGGCGGCGATGCAGCGCGGTGTGCGCCGAAGTTCGACGAAGCGGCGGGGGTGCGGATGAAGGCGAGTTGTTTGCTGTCGGGGGACCAGGCGGGGTCGGAGTCGCGATCGACGCTGGGATCGAGATAGATGAGAGATTGCGCGGCGACGTTGTAGACGGCGATGAAGGAGTGGTCGGAACGGATAGAGACGAAGGCGAGTTTGGTGCCGTCGGGCGACCAGCGGAGTTGGTAGGCTTGGCCTTTGGCGTGGATCAATTGAGCGGGCTTGGCGGCATCGTCGAGGCCGACCGACCAGATTTCGTCTTTGCGCAGGAAGACGACACGGTCGCCCATTGGAGAGACTGCGGGCTCGCTGCCTTCGGTGATCTTGCGCGGGGCGCCGCCGGCGGCAGGGACAATCCAAATGGCTTGTTCAACGCCTTGGGGGAGGCTGGCGGGATTGGGATTCTCGCGGCCGGTTTCGAAGTCGCCGCCGCGGACATAGATGACTGATCGGCCGTCTGGTGTCCAGGTGAGCTGGGCGATCTCCTGGCCATCGTCGTCGCGATAGTTTGTAAGGCTGCGGCCCGAATAATTGGGCGCGGTTGCGATCCAGACGTTGCGCGCGCCGTGTTGATTGAGCACCCAGGCAACTGCTCCGCCTTTGGGCGCGGCGGTAAGTTCCGACGGGAAAGGAGCGCTCATTACCTGCTCGAGCGTGAAGCGGGCGGGTGACGCCGGGAAGCCAACCGAGCAGGTGAGGAGAAGGCCGAGTAAATTGCGGACGCGCATAGCTAATTGTTATACACTGAGACCCAGATTTGGAGGGGATTTCGTCCATGTTGAGTTACTCACGGGGCCACGACGCTCCGCTGATCGAGGCTAGCATCTGGGACGTGTTTGCGAAGACCGCGTCTCGATTTCCAGACAAAGAAGCGCTGGTGGTGCGGCATCAAGGGATGAGGCTGACGTTTTCGGAGCTGGCTGCGGCGGTGGAAGGGGTGGCGCGCGGACTGGTTGGGCTGGGCCTGGGGGCGCACGACCGGATTGGCGTGTGGTCGACCAACTGCGCCGAGTGGGTGCTGATGCACCTCGCGTGCGCGCGCATCGGTGCGGTGCTGGTGAACGTGAATCCGGCCTATCGGTCGTACGATCTGGCTTTCGTCTTGCGAAGGTCAAAGATGAAGGCGCTGTTTCTTTGGGAGAGAGACAAGCGGTCCGACTATCGCGCGATCGTTAGTGAAGCGATCGAAGGGCAAACGCTGGCCCTCGAGCACATTGTCTATTTCGGCACGGAAGGCTGGGCCAAGATGCTGGCCGAGGGCCGAGGGATCCGGGAACGGCGGATCGCGCCGGATGATGTGACCAATATTCAATACACGTCGGGAACAACGGGATCGCCAAGAGGCGTACTTCTGACGCATCGAAATGTTTTGAACAATGCGCACATGCTGGCCGAGGGGATGAGGATTACAGAAAAGGATCGAATTGTGGTTCCGGTGCCGCTATATCACTGCTTTGGGTGCGTGATTGGGACATTGGTTTCGGTGGTGAGCGGGGCAACGATGATACTGCCATCTGCGACATTTGAAGCGCTCGCGACACTGGAGATGCTCCACGTGGAACATGCGACAGCGATTTACGGCGTGCCGACGATGTTTATCGCGGAGTTGGATCATCCCGATTTCGGGAAATTTGATTTCAGCTCGTTGCGCACGGGGCTGATGGCGGGTGCGCCGTGCCCGGTAGAGATCATGAAGCGCGTGGTGAACGAGATGCAATGCGTGGGAATGACGGTGGGTTATGGGCAGACCGAAAGTTCGCCGGTGATCACTATGTCGGCGACGGACGATAGCGTGGAGCGGCGGGTGTCGACGGTAGGGCAGGCGTGCCTGAATACGGAAGTCAAGATTGTTTCTCCCAGCGGCGAGACGGTGCCGGTTGGGGAATCGGGGGAGCTGTGCACGCGCGGGTATCTGGTGATGAAGGGTTACGATCAGGAGCCGGAGGCGACGCGGCGCGCGATTGATGAAGACGGATGGCTGCACAC
>DATHMO010000271.1:0-3153 GCA_035486995.1 Bryobacteraceae bacterium | reverse complement strand
GGGCGGCACTATGCGGTCGCCGCTGACCGGCATCATTTTCGCTCTGGAACTGACGCACGATATCAATGTGCTGTTGCCGCTGCTGGTGGCGAGCGTCATTGCGCATGCTTTCACGGTGCTGGTGCTGAAGCGATCGATTCTAACCGAAAAAGTGGCGCGGCGCGGTTATCATTTGAGCCGCGAATACGCGGTGGATCCGCTCGAAATCCTCTTCGCGCGAGATGCGATGCGAACGAACCTGGTGGCGCTTCGGTCCAACAGCACTTTGGAACAGGTGCGGACCCTCTTGAGCAACCATCATGGACCGCGGGGGCATCATCTCTATCCCGTGGTGGATCGAGACCAGCGGCTGAGGGGCGTCATCACCAGAAATGACCTTGGGCGCTGGCTCGCGGAGCCGCATCCGCCCGATGAAACCTTAGGCGACGTGGTGCAGCAGCCCGTGGTGGCGTATCCCGATGAACCGCTGCGCGTAGTGGTTTATCGCATGGCTGAAACTGGCTTGACGCGTTTTCCGGTGGTGGATCGAGGCGACGATCGCAAACTTTTGGGCGTGATTGGATTGCAGGATCTGTTGTCGGCGCGCACGCGGAATCTCTCCGAAGAACGCGACCGCGAGCGTGTGCTAAATCTTCGCCTGCCATCGCTCGGATCTCCCGAGAGCGCGGAAAAAGTTGTAGCGTTGAAATAGACGCCATGTTTTACCGCTCTCTCGCCAGCCTGGTGATCTTAGCGGGCGGCCTGCCGGCCCTCGCACACCACTCGTTTTCCGAAGAATTCGATACTTCGAAACCGGTAACTCTGGAAGGAGTGGTCACGCGCCTGGACTGGGAAAATCCGCACGTGCACTACTTCGTGGACGTTGTTGGGCCGGACGGTACGGTGGTGAATTGGTCCTGTGAGACCGGAGGTCCGGGACGCCTCGCGCGCAAAGGCTGGACTCACGATTCGCTGAAGGTGGGAGACAAGATCGTCGTTCGCGGGTTCCTTGCCAAAGACGGCTCGCATGCTGCCGACGGGCGTGAGGTTAAGCTGGCGGACGGCCGCAAAATCGGGACCGATCCTGGCCACTAGTTCAGCCGGCGAAGGCTCGAAAGAATTTCACGAACATCGACGCGGCCATCGAGAGGCCGACAATGATGACGATGCGGCGTACGGCAGCGCCTCCGATCCGCCGCGCGATGAGCGCCCCGCCATATCCGCCGATGATGGCGCCGATCACCATGATGACGAACTCGGGCCAATACACCATGCGCGCCCAAATGAAGTAGAGGGCGGCTACGCCGTTGACGCTCGCGCCGAGCAGCGCTTTGAGCCCGTTCATCTGATGAATGTCGGTGAGGCCGAGTACACTGAGCGCGGCCAGCATGAGAATGCCAATGCCCGCGCCGAAGTAGCCGCCGTAGAGCGCGACGAAAAGTTGAAATGTCATCGCACCGATGAGCCAGCGCGTGGATTTGTGCGATTCCGGATGCGAGATTTTCAGGCGCCTCTGGATAGGCTCCTGAATCATGAATAGCAGTGTGGCGAAGAGAATCAGAAACGGCACCAGCGCATCGAAGAGGGCGGGCGGCGTGCGATTCAGCAACAACGCACCGAGGATGCCGCCGACGACACTGGGGAAGACCAGGGCCAGCATGCGCGAGCTGGACGAACTTAGATCCTGACGGTAGCCCCAGATGGTCCCGACCGTGCCGGGCCAAATGGCCACGGTGCTGGTAGCGTTGGCATTGATGGACGGCAGCCCGAGCCAGATCAGCGTTGGGAATGTGAGCAGCGTGCCGCCGCCGGCCACGGAGTTGATGGCTCCCGCAATGAAGGCTGAGCCGAATGCCACCAGCGCCTGCCACGGGCCGATGGAAGCAAGAGGTGCTATAAGGAAGAACATGCGTCAGAAATTCAGCCTAACATCCGCGGAAGCGCACGCCGTGGTAACGGCCGCCAAATTGGAAGCGGTGAAGAACAATTGGAAGGTCAGCATTGCCGTGGTTGATGAGGGGGGATACTTGTTGCACTTGGAACGGATGGACGGAGCGACGCTGGCGAGTCCAGAGATCGCGACGTTGAAGGCACGCACCGCGGCGCTCTCGCGGGTTCCCACAAAGTTCTTAGAGGATGTTTCGAAAGAACGCGCGGCGACACTGATGTTTCCGGGCCGGCTCCCGGTACAAGGCGGACTTCCGATCTTGTACGCTGGCGAATGCGTGGGCGCAGTGGGTGTTTCGGGCGTGAAATCGCCGGAAGACGAACAGATCGCAAGCGCAGGGCTGGCGGCGCTGGCCGTGGTGTAGCCGGTCCTACTTCCTCAACGAGTTCAACAGCGGAATATCTTTCGCGGGCTTGGCTTTCGGCATGGTCTGCAAGTAAGCCCAGACGTCGGTCAGTTCCTGATCGCTAATCACTTTATCCGTGTAGGCGGGCATTTGGCCGGCAGGAGCGCGGACGTAGCGGATCACACCCTGAGCATTGAGGCCGATGGCAGCGATACGCGCGCCCGCTGCACCGCCCTCGCCCGCATAGCCGTGACATTCATAACAGCCGTCGCGAAGGAACAGCTTCTTGCCGTTGGCCGCGTCACCGGGTGTTTGCGCGATCAGCGTTGCGGTCGCGAGAAGCGCGCCTAATATGAGTAGCTTCATGGTTACCTCGGTTGCGTGATCAGATCGATCATGGCCGGCTCGCCCTTCTTCACTACGTCGAGAGCGCGCTTGATGGCGGGGCCGAGATCGTTGGGATTTTCGATGGGGCCTTCGCTATACATGCCGTACGCTTTGGCCATCATGGCGTAGTCGACATTCGGATCCTCGATCGCGGTGCCGATTTTGGCGCGTTCCACGCCGCGGCGCGCGCGGGCGGCCATATCCTCGACGTACATCAATTCCTGATGGTACGCGCGGTTGTTGTGCATGATGTTCAGCATGGGAATGCGATGATGGGCGGCGGTCCAGAGAACGCCGGGAGCGTAGTTCAGATCGCCGTCGCACTGGATGTTGACGCTGATGCGTCCGTGCTTTTTGTTGGCGAGAGCCGCGCCGACCGCTGCCGGAGCACCGTAGCCGACGCCATAAGCGCCGTGTCCGCCGATGAAATGATAGGGCTTGTCGAAGTCCCACAACCGGCCCGGCCAATTGGAGACGAAGGTGAGATCGGACA
>DATHMO010000270.1:0-21270 GCA_035486995.1 Bryobacteraceae bacterium | reverse complement strand
CGCTCCTGGTGGAAAGGCTGAGTTCCGCAAGCCGCGCGGCTTACGCTTTGCTTCCAATGGACGCCTCTACTGCGTCGCTCGTGATGAGGTAGTCGCCTTCGAGTTCGCGAGTGGCGAATGCCTGGGGGTCATGGCTCGATTGCCGGGGTTGAATGGACAAGCCCTGGCGTTCTTCCCGTAATGCAAGTCAATGGAAAACGCCCGGCCCACTCCTCTTGTGGGACTGTGGCGAGAAACGTCGGATCGCGCCTGGCGCCGGCTCCGGTACACTAGAGTTTATGACCGATTCCGAGCGGATGTCGCGGCCGCTTTCCACCGTCGATCCGGAAATCTACGAGGCGATTCAGCACGAGGCGGAGCGCCAACATAGCCGGCTGGAGCTGATCGCGAGCGAAAACTTTACGTCCGAGGCCGTGCTGCAAGCCACCGGCAGCGTGTTCACGAATAAATACGCCGAAGGCTATCCGGGCAAGCGCTATTACGGAGGCTGCGAGTTCACAGATATCGTCGAAACGCTGGCGCGCGAGCGGGCCAAGAAGCTGTTCGGCTCCGAGTACGTGAACGTCCAGCCGCACTCGGGATCGCAGGCCAATCAGGCGGCATATTCGGCAGTGGTCCAACCGGGCGACACCATTCTGGGCTTGAGCCTGGCGCATGGCGGGCATCTGACGCACGGGCATCCGCTGAATTTTTCTGGCAAGACATATCACGTGATCGCGTATGGCGTCACGCGCGAGGACGAGCGCATCGATTACGCGGAGCTGGCGCGGCTGGCGGAGGAACACAAGCCGAAGCTGATCATCGCGGGCGGCAGCGCGTATCCCCGGATTATCGATTTCGCGCGCTTCCGCAAGATCGCCGACTCGGTGGGCGCAATTTTCCTGGTGGACATGGCGCATTTCTCGGGACTGGTGGCGGCGGGGCTGCATCCGAATCCGGTGGAATACGCCGACATCGTGACATCCACCACGCACAAAACGCTGCGCGGACCGCGTTCGGGCATGGTTCTCGCCAAGGCGAAGTATGGCCCGGCGATCGATAAAGCTTTGTTCCCGGGAATCCAAGGCGGACCGCTGGTGCATGTGATCGCTGCCAAGGCGGTTTGTTTTCTGGAAGCGATGACGCCGGAGTTCAAGACGTATTCCAAGCAAGTGATCGCCAATGCGCAGGCGTTGGCCGCAGGCTTGCAGCAGCAGGGCTTTCGCGTGGTGTCGGGCGGAACGGATACGCACCTGATGCTGGTGGACGTGTTCGCGAAAGGCGTCCGCGGCAAGGAAGCCGAGACGGCGCTGGATGAAGCCTACATCACGGTGAACAAAAACGCGATTCCGTTCGATGTGAATCCGCCGCTGAATCCGAGCGGCATCCGGTTGGGAAGCCCGGCGGTGACCACGCGCGGATTCCGCGAGGCCGAGATGCAGCAAGTGGCCGCGCTGATCGCCGAAGCGTTGAACGACGTGCAGTCGCAGGAGACACTGGCCTCGGTGCGGCGGCGAGTGACGGAGTTGGCGGAGCGCTTCCCGCTTTACGGATGGAAGCTGGCGCGGACAACGGCTTAACACACAGCTCCGTTTAGTACATGGCCCTTCAAATCGCGCTCGATACCCGCCGCGTGGCGGATTTCGGTATCGGTACGTACATCCGGAACCTGGTGCGGGCACTGGCTCAGGTTGATTCGTCAAACCAATACACACTGATCACCACCGACCGGCCGACGCCCGAGTTTTCCGATCTGCCGGCGAATTTCCAGATCGCGGTTTTTCAAGGAGAGACCAGGAGCGGCTTGGCCCAGATCGGATACGGGCTGTTTCTCAAGAAGCTCAACGCCGATGTGTATCACATTCCACTGAACGCGGTGCCGCTCACGATGCCGAAGCCGTACCTGGTGACCATCCACGACATGAGCACGCTGCTGTTCGCCAGCCAGACGGGATTCCGGAATCGCTTGCGGCACTTTTATCTGCGGCGCGGGCTGTTGCGGGCCGATCGGGTAATGGCGGTTTCCATGGCGACCTGCCGGGACGTAGAGGCGCTGCTCGGGATCCCGGCCAGCCGCATCCGCATAACTTACAACGCGCCGGATCCGATTTTTCACGCACCCGTTTTCCCAGCAGTGCATGCGTCGCCACTGGCGGCCGTGGATGGCGAGGAGTTTGGCTATCCGCCGGAGATTCAGCGCGTCCTTGACCGGTATCGCATCCACTATCCGTTCCTGCTGTACGTGGGGCGCACCAATCCGCAAAAGAACATTCCGCGGTTGGTGGAAGCCTTCGCGGTGCTGCGGGGCGAGATTCAGGATCATCCGGTATACCGGGATCTGCGGCTGCTGATCATCGGCGACGAGATCTCGCGCTATCCGGCGCTGCGCCACGCCGTAATCCAGAGCCGGGTGGAGGAGACGGTGCGGTTCCTGGGCTTTGTGCCGATTGAAACGCTGCGGTCGTTCTATCAAGCGGCATCCGCGTTCGTTTTTCCCTCGTTATACGAAGGTTTCGGCTTGCCGCCGCTCGAGGCGATGGCCTGCGGAACGCCGGTGGTGTGCTCGCACGTCAGTTCGCTGCCGGAGGTGGTGGGAGACGCTGCCGAGATCGTCAATCCGGAGAATGTTTTCGATATTGCACGCGGGATGCGGGAAGTGCTGCTCAACCCGGAGCGGCGCGCCGCAATGGTGAAATGCGGGTTTGAGCAGACGCGGCGTTTCAGTTGGGAGCGGTCGGCGGCGCAGGTGCTGGAAGCTTACGAGGAAATCGGATCGTATAAGAAGCGTCCGCGCTGAATCTGCGGATCGAGGTCGCGCTCATTGCCGGTCCACTTATTGCCAAGCCAGCGAACGCGAGCTTTCACGGCCGCGGCAAGGTCGGAAGTGGAAAGCGGAAGGGGCTCCCAATCGGCGGGAGCATCCAAAGTAACGTCGGTCGCCAGGTAATAGCGTTGCGCGCCAGGCCGGATGTAACGCAGAAGGGCTTCCCTCCCTGCTTCAGTGTTGCGCTCAATGACAAACAGGCTCTGCGGGGCGAGTTGGGACGGGCTGGTATCGAGCAGCGCGACATCATAGGGGGCGATGGAAGGCATGGCGGGATCGGCGATCAGAGCGGCCATTACCAGGTTCGAGGGTACGGCGGCCGATGAAAAAGGCAGCGGGAACTTCTGACGGGAGTTGAACCCGATGGGCCAGGGCATTCCGGGACCTATGGCAGCGTCGAGGAAAGGAACTTCCGTGGAGCGCTGCGGCATCCGGCGGTTTCGGAGATGAGCTTCGAGTTCGGGTAGAGGGACCAGATCGAGCATGTTGAGATGAAAATACTTTAATGCAAGATCGAAGAACTCGGGTGAGAGGTTTCTGACACCTTTCAGCACATTATGCACGTGAGGTTGCGAGATACCCACTGAGCGGGCAAATCCTCTCTCCGTCAGCTCGCCATTTCGAATTTGACTCCGGACGTACGCCAGCAACTTGAGTTGCGCGTCCTGGAAGGTCAAAATGGGATCTCCTCGTATTTCAGTGTGAAATAGGCTCCGGCGGGAATAAGAAATAAACAGTAGCCCAGTAAGCCTACCCCTAATAGGTGCGCGCTTCGGGCAACTCAACGTAAACCACTAACCGCCTTAGCCTTGTCGGACTCTCTCCTTAGTTAGCGATGGTATTGTTTCCTAGCCGCATCTCCCTTTTGCGTTGACGTGACTTGAAAGGGCCATGAGACTGGAAATCGCGCAAATAATCACCCGGTTGTTCTTCCGGGTTCGAACTATAGGAAGAGGACGTAAATGGAATGGACACGATCGGAAACGTTGGCGCTGGCAGCGCCGGCGTGCAACATCTGCCTGGGCTTAGGATTGCGAATCGGCCGGAGTGGGGCGACGCATCCGTGCAACTGCGTGCTACGAGCCATTTTCCGGGCATGTTTTGATCGCTTTCGGGACTGTGTAAGCCGTGAGAAGTACATGAGCAGGGTAACGCTGGATCCGTTGCCAGGCAAGGAAAGAAGAGGGACGTGGGGACGTAAGGACGAGGAGTATTCGGCCGATTTTTGCCTGGTCAGCAAGCGGACGCTGACCGAGATCGAACATCGCATTTTCCGCTGCCACTTTCTGTTGGGCGCGGATTGGAAGCTATGCTGCCAAAGCTTGCAGATGGATCGCGGCAACTTCTTCCACGCGGTGTACCGGATTGAACAAAAGCTGGGCCGGGTGTTTCGCGAGCTGGAGCCGTATGCACTGTTTCCGGTCAACGAATATTTCCACGGACCGTCCAAAGGTGTCTCCAGTTGTCTGGAAGAACGCGTGGTGCCGATCCCGATCCGGCCGGGGCGGGGTCCAGGAGTTCGAGTGCCCTCGCAGCGCACGGCGTGAGTATCCCGAGAGGGTAGGCGGCCGGGGTAAGGACTGGCGGAGCCGCCCACCCTCATTCGAACTGTTTTTTGAAGCCGGCAAACTGCTGCTTCAAGTCGTCGATCTCCTGGCGCAGTTGCGCGACCTCTGCTTCAAGAGCGCTCCAGCGGATCGAGGGCGAAGGCCCAGGCGAGCCGATGTCAGGCATGGACGCGGCATCGGGGATGGCCGGCTGGCCAGACAGCAAATGGGCGTAGCGGGCTTCCTTTTCTCCTGGGCGACGCGGAAGTTTGGCAACCAGCTCGGGCATATGATCGAGAACCGATTCCACCTCGGCAAGATCTCCGAACGGGTGCATACGCTCGGCGCGCGTGCGCAACTCACCGAGCGTTTGGGGACCGCGCAGCATCAATTCGCAGAGTATGGCGAGCTCGCGGCGGCCGAGATTCAGCTTCTCTGAAATCCGGTGGCCGTATTTCGGGACGCGGCTGCCGGCGCCAGTGATGCTCACGAGCAGCCCTTTTTCGCGCAACGTGTACAGGGCGCGATCCATCGTATCTTCACCCCAATGGACCACCGGATCGCGATTCGATTTTTGATTGCAGGCGTTTAGCAAGGCGTTGACCGAAAGGGGATAGTATTCCGGCGTGGTGATCTCTTTTTCGAGAAGCGATCCCAGGATACGGACCTCTTCGGCGTCGAGCGTCAAATCCATCGTTTCAGTTTTGCATGTTGGAACAGGCTGGCGATGGCCGGAGCGGGCGATGGGTCAGCGGGGCTGAAGTCAGGCTGTTCGCGAGTCCGACTCCGGGCGGATGGAGTCTTCAAGCGCAATGCGCCGGCGTACGCGTTGCGAGAATCGCGCGAACTCCTGTTGTGCGTGGCGAGCGGCGAGGGCTAATTCGTTGGTGTCGCCGAGGCGGGATTCAAGCGATCCGGCGATTTCCGAAAGCTGCAAGCTGAGGGCCGCCACCTGGCGGTCGAGGATTTCGAGTTCATTGTGACTCAGGGCTGATTTCATGTTAGGCCGCCTTACTGCATTCGCGCGCACGTTTCTGCCGAACCGGCCCAACCCTAGTCCGGCTCTATCACTCGATCTCACTGCGATGTACTAGTAATAACACTTCCGGCTCGCAGCGAGTCACGCCGCCTCAAAAATAGAATTCCTTGGATGTATCCCTTCTATTACACGAGGGAGAGGTCCAAAGGTGAATAAATGATTTACACTAGGAACACGCGGTTCGATCGCTCCCGCCGCGGTTGAGTTGGCACGGGCACGACGCCTCTGGCGTGTGACTGATCGAATCGGCGGCCCCAATTATTTCTGAAACGAATTCCGCGACCCGGAACGCGCCGCGGGGGACGACCCACCTGTTATCGTGCTTTCGATTCCCGAAGATTGTGACGGGTGCCCATGTCTGCACGAATTTTGATTGTCGAAGATGAGCGGATCACGGCTGAAGATCTGCAAGAGACGCTGACCGACCTCGGTTATGAGGTGACGGCCTCGGTTTCCAGCGGCGCGGACGCGATTTCGCAAGCCGAGGAGAACATGCCCGATCTGGCTCTGATGGATGTGTGCATCCAGGGAGACATGGACGGCACCGAGACGGCGCGCGTTCTTCGGGAGCGTTTCAATATCCCGGTGATTTACTTGACGGCGCACGCCGACAGCTCGACAGTGACCCGAGCCAAGGATGCGGGGCCGTTAGGCTACATCACCAAGCCCTTCCAGGAAGCAGCCCTGCACGCCAGCATCGAAATCGCGCTGCACAAACACGGCGAAGAACTGAAATCGCGGGGGAAGGAGGAGTTGTTGGCGTCCACGCTGCGGGCGATCGCCGGGGGCGTGATTTCCCTGGACACAACCGAGTGCATCACGTTATTCAATCCGGCCGCGGAGGCCTGGACAGGACAGCCGGCTCGGGAAGCGCTAGGTCAGCCCGTGAACGAAGTATTTCAAATGGTGTCGACGGCCAGCGGAGAGCCACTGGCGCCACCCTGGGCGGCGGTCTTTTCCACTGGAACGCTACGCGATCTGCCCTGCAACGCCCTGCTGGTGTCGGGTACGGGCGAGAAACATGCCATCAGCGGAACGATCTCTCCGATTCGCGATCACCGCGGAGAAGTCTCAGGCGCAGTTTTAGTGTTTGGACGCGCCAACGAGACCGAGGAACATGGGCCCAGAGATCTGGGAGAGACGGCGAACGCAGCCTTGGATGAACAGGGAATCGGGATGGGCGGCTTCAAGATGATCGCGGCGTCGCCCGTCATGCAGCAGGTTCTTAAATTTGCGCGGCGCATCGCGCAAAGCGAGGTCTCCACGATTTTACTGGAAGGCGAGAGCGGGACTGGCAAAGACGTCCTGGCGCAGTTCCTCCACTACCACGGCCGGCGGCACGAAGGACCATTTGTGGCGTTGAATTGCGCCGCCATTCCCGAGACGCTGCTCGAGAGCGAGTTATTTGGATATGAGAAAGGCGCCTTCACGGACGCACGCGCGGCCAAAGCGGGGATTCTGGAGATTGCCTCCGGCGGGTCGATCTTCCTTGATGAGATCGGTGAGATGCCGCTGACGGTACAGGCTAAGTTGCTGCGCGTTTTAGAAGAACAGACTTTCCGGCGGCTGGGCGGCGTACGCGACATTCAAGTGGATGTGCGGGTGATGGCGGCCACCAACCGCAAGCTCACCGAAGCGATCCAGGAGGGTAAGTTCCGGCTGGATCTGTACTATCGGCTGAACGTGATTCAGGTGTGTCTCCCGGCATTGCGGGAGCGCAAAGAGGACATTCTGCCGCTGGCCGAGCATTTCGTGCGGATCTATAATGCGAAGTTCAAACGTGACATCCAGGGCATCTCGCATCCCGCCGGTGCGCTGCTGCTGTCGCATGTCTGGCCAGGAAACGTCCGCGAGCTCCGCAACGTGATGGAGCGCGCCATGGTGCTGGAGGATGCGGACCGGATTCAAAGCGGGAGCTTACAGATTCGCATGGATGGCGCCAGGGTCCCGGAAGCGCTGCAGGCGGCGGTGGGGGTGTCCGATGCTCCTTTTCAGACCAGCTTGGAGGAGGCGGAGAGAAACCTCCTGACGAGGGCGCTGGAAAAATCGGGCGGCAATCAGACGCGCGCCGCCATGCTGCTCGGCATTACGCGCGATACACTGCGCTACAAAATGAAAAAGTTCAACTTGCGGTAGGACCGCCGGGCATCACTGTCCGGTAACTGAATCGCCTTCTCGTGGTCTAACGAGAGGGGTGGCCAGCGGATGATCTATCGGCGTTTGGGCAGAACGGGTGAAACGGTTTCAGCGATCGGGCTCGGAGGGTTTCATCTAGGCAAGCCCGAGGTGGTCGCGGCGGATGCGGTCCGGATCGTGCGCAGCGCCATCGATCGCGGCATCACGTTCCTCGACAATAGCTGGGATTACAACTCAGGCGAAAGCGAGCGCCGCATGGGAGCAGCCCTGCGCGACGGCTACCGCGGTCGAATCTTTCTGATGACGAAGTTCGACGGGCGCACCAGGAAGGCGGCTTCCAGCCAGATCGACGAATCGTTGCGTCGTCTGGAAACGGATCACGTGGATTTAATTCAGTTCCACGAGAACATCCGGCTGGAGGACCCGGACCGGTTCTTCGCGGCCGGCGGTGCGCTGGAAGCCGTGCTCGAAGCCAAAAAGGCGGGCAAGATCCGCTTCACCGGATTCACCGGCCACAAAGATCCGTCGGTTCACCTGCGCATGCTGGAACTGGCGGCGGCGCACAAATTTCATTTCGACACCTGCCAAATGCCGCTCAACGTAATGGACGCGCACTTTCGCAGCTTTTCGCATCAGGTGCTGCCCAGGCTGGTGGAACAGGGAATCGGCGTACTGGGGATGAAGCCCATGGGCGACGGCCACATCCTGAAGACGGGCGCGCTGACGGCGCTGGAATGTCTGCACTACGCGTTGACACTGCCGACCTCGGTGGTGATCACGGGCTGCGAAAGCATGGAGCGTTTGGACCAGGCAATCCAGGCTGTCGAAACCTTCCGTCCCTTCACGAATGACCAAGTCACCAAACTGCTGGCAAGAGCGCAGCCGCATGCCGTGAACGGGCAGTATGAGCCGTTCAAAACGACGTCCGCGTTCGATTCGACGGCGCGCAATCCGGATTGGCTGGGTGAAGCTGAGAAGATGTGAATGGGATTAGTGCGTCATCGAATAGACGACGTAATTCACTCCGATGCGAATCCCGAGCGCGGAATATTTTTCGGGATACTCCGGATCGTCGGCCCACTCCCATGAATCGCCGATATCGGAGTTGAACGACATGGCCACCATGACGCGGCCCCGGTCGTCGAGAATGCCCCGCCAGTGCGCGGTCTCGCCGCCTTCATTGCGATAGGTGGTTCCACGGCGGATGGCCCATTGGCCTGGAACCTGATAGCGGTCGTCGAGATCGTAGACGGTGTGAAAGATGGAATCGGCGTCCGGGATTTCGACCACCGGACGATCGGGAAACACCAGCCGCATGCTCTCGTAAAATCGATCCCACTCCTCGTATCCCCAGAAGTCGTCGAGCATCAGGAATCCGCCGCGCAGCAAATAATCGCGCAGCTTGGCGATTTGCGAGGACGTGAGCTTCCAATCGCCCATTTCACCAGCGTTCATCCAGGGCCAGTTGAAGACATCATCGCCGTCGTCAAGATTGACGGGCTGTTCGACGGATCGTGCTTGAATGCGAGTGAGGCGGCGCAGCGCGAGAGCAAAATGCCGGTCCGCCCGGGGATAATCCTGGGACCAACTGGTGCCGCCCTCAAGCCAGGTAGTGGCAGCGCCATACCCGAAGAATCGGCCGAAGCGCGCGTGCGGATGTTGAGGATACATCAAGCGGGCGAAAACCCACTCGGTTTTTTCCTGCCAGTCGGGCGGAAGCTCGACGTTATCGTAGGGCTCCAGGCTGCGATAGACCCGGAATGGCTGCTGAAATCCCCACAGCGCGGCTGCGAACGAAATCCCAACGCCCAGCCACGCTACCTTTCTGACAGTCATCGGACAACCTAGTGCGAGGATAGCACCCACGCGAGAGGGCAGATACGGAGGGCCTGGGCGAGACCCTCCGCCTGGATGATTCGTTAGCGCTCAGCGAACGATCCACTTCGCAGAGCTTCGTCATTGACCATGCGCTCGGCCAATTGCGTAAGCTTCTGGTCGGCCTTCTTTTCTTCCTGCAAAGTTTGCTCGAGGAGCGCCGCGGCTTGGCCCAGGCCGAGGGTTTCAGCGAACGTGCGGGCCGACCCGTAGGCCGCGATCTCATAGTGCTCCACCCGATTGGCGGCGGCGATCAGGCCAGCGTCGCGCAACGGCGACTTATCGATGTGGCTGACCAGGTCTTCGCCTTCGCTCACCAGCCCCTTCATCGCGTCACAGGTTTCTGCCTTTGCATCCTGATTGAGCAGCCGGAAAATGGTTTCCAGGCGGCTTACATGGCCCTCGGTTTCAAGCAGGTGCGATTCAAATGCCTGCCGGAGAGCGGTAGAGGTGCTCGCGTCCGCCATTTTGGGCAGGGCCTTCACCAAGCGCTTCTCAGCATCGTACAGATCTTCGATCTGTTCCAAAAACAGTTCTTCCATGTTTTCGATTTTCATGTTGGCTTCCCTTCAAGGCTTCAGAATGTCGTGCGGAAATTAGAACTCCGCTCATTAGACCCTGGCTACTCTGCGCCGTTTCTATGCCTTCCGCCGGCTTACGGTGACCGAACTGTGACCTGGAAATCGTACCGGTACCGATGATTAGACTTTTTGGATAGGAAGGCCATGGTTAGGTGTAGACTGTGGCTGTTCCATAGTTCGAAATCCCGGTTTTAAAGAGGTAACAATCGGGATTAATCAGGAGGAAGCGGGCAATGGGCAAACACATTCTGAATCCGATGGGCCTACTGTTGGGCCTGACACTTTTCATTGGGCCAGCGCGCCAGGCAAAGGCATTGGACGTTGCCGTGGTGCTGTGCGACGTTTCGATGTTTAGCTGCCCCGAAAATGACATCGTGCCTGGGTCGTTGTTCCAATTTATCCCCAACAATGTATTACTTCCGAACAAATACATTGTGCAGAGTTTTAGCGCAGACGGGTACACGGGAACGTTCGTCACGGCGGACAGCGGCGGCAAGTACATTTATGCCTGGGGCACTGGGACGGCAACAGCCGACGCAAACAATACCGGTCTCTATTTGGACGTGTCGATGAGGCAGACGTACGTGACAGCGCCCGGGAAGTGGACATTTGGTGAATCCCTGAACGCCAACTGCAGTGCGGCGGCACAGGGTGACGGCAGCTCCATCGCTGCTCAGGGGCAGGTCATTGGCGTTAATCTGGCAGTAATGGGCGGGCCCGGCGACTGTGCCGGCAATGGAGGCAATATTGTAGCTAGCTCCGGCGGATATCAATTCACTCTGGGTACCCGCACTCAGATGCTTGCCGGGGTGTCGTTCCTATTGGGCGCAGTGGGCGATACCATCACGTTGCCCTTCGGAGACGATTTCCCGGATCCAACGATTAACTTCAATGATCCGAATAATCCGCTGAACTTCATCACGAACACCGATATACCAAACGGATTCACGCCACAAGAGAATACGCCGGAACCGTCAACGTTGGGCGTGATGGGCGCTGGGATCTGCGCCATGGCGCTGCTCCGCAAGCGATTGGCAAACGCGCGCCGGTCTATAGCGTAACTTGATCTAACAAGACCAGGGCCAAACACGCCAAGAGGACGGTTCCGAGGACTCCGCTGGGATAATAGCCCCAAGCACGGCTGTAGGGCCAAGCCGGAGTTGTCCCGATCAGCAGGGCGATTAATAGGATTAACAGCAATAACACAAGGACCTCGCTCTGGATAAAGCAGTTTTTGTACCAACGTCCAGAGCAGGGTCCTTAAATCGCGCATGCCGAGGGCTCACATTTAGTTGGACGGGATCAGGAAGCGCGGGGCACAGCTACCACGTAGCCGGGAGCTGAGAGTTCCTTGAAGATCCTACCGTGCTGTTCCAAGTAAGGTGCAAATGTTACGTACAGTACTGAAAGCTCAGAGTAGATGGCTTTCGTGGCATGATAATTTAGGGGTCAGATGGCTTCGGAATCCATGTTTCAATCGGACAAGATCCGTCGGGCTGGCAGCGGGTTGTGGGTCGCGGCTCTGGTATTGAGCGCGCTTTGGCTGGCCGGCTGCGGGAAGAGTGAAAGTCAATACCTGGATCGCGGGAATCAACTCTTCAAGGCCGGGAAATATAACGACGCCACCATAAACTACCGCAACGCCATTAAGAAGAATCCGCAATCGAGTGAAGCTTATTACCGGTTAGGGCTTGCGTTGCTGAAGCAGGGCAACGCGAATGAAGCCTACCAATCGCTCAATCGCGCGGTGACGCTCGATCCCAAAAACAATCCCGCAAAAGTGGACTTTGCGAATCTGTGTCTGGCGGTATATGCGCGCGATCCCAGGCATCCAGCCGCGTTGTACAAGCAGGCGCAGACCATGGCCGACCAACTGACGGCCCCGGGCGGCAACCCCGCCGAAGGGCTGCGCTTGAAGGGCACGATCGCGCTCATCGACAACCATCCAGGAATGGCCATCGATGCATTTCGGCAAGCGCTGCGGCTGGCGCCGGACAGTGCGGACACGTCGGTGGGGCTGGCGCAAGCGCTGTTCCGCGACAATCAGCCGGAAGAAGGGGAGAAGGCCGCGCGGCAGACGGTGGACAGCCATCCGCAATTCGCCGCCGGATACGAAGCTCTGTTGAACCACTATGCTGGCCAGCAGAATTGGGATAAGACCGAGGCGTTGTTGAAATTATGGGGGGCGAAGAATCCAAAGGAGGCGGGGCCGCGGCTGCGGCTGGCTGCGTTCTACTACGGCCGCAAACAGCCCGACGATGGCGAAAAGATATTGAAATCCATGCTGGACCGCCCGGCGGATTTCCCGCAAGCCGACCTGCTGATTGGAGATTTTCATGCGCTGGCCCGCAACCCGGAGAAGGCGCTCGAGGATTACCGCCGGGGCGAGTCCACGGATCACGATCGTCAGAAGCTCTATCAAGAGCGGATCGCGAGTATGCTTTCGACATTGGGCCGTCGCGACGAAGCTATTAAGGCTGCCGACGCGATCCTCGCGAAGGATCCGAAGAATCTATTTGCCCGCACTCTGAAAGTACAGTTGCTGGATGAGATCGGTGGGGCCCAGAATCTGACCACCGCCGCGGCCCTGGCTGGCGATCTGGCAAAGGAGACGCCCACGAACGCGCGGGTTCAGATGCTGGCGGGGCAAGCTGCTCTCAGAAAAGGCGCTGCCGACCAGGCCTTTGCATATTTCCAGCAAGCTGCGAAAGCGGACCCACGATTGGAGCCGGCGCAACTATCGCTGGCTCGCATGGAGATGCTCCGAAAGAATTATCCCGGAGTATTGCAGCACGCCGACGCTGCGTTGGCGATTCGCCGGAACGACCCCAATGCGCGCCTGTTCCGGGTGATTGGACTCACAGGAACACGCGCTTACGTTCAAGCCAAGCTGGAAGCGGACCAATTGGCGAGCGACACCAAGGACGCGCCGCAGGTGGAGATGCAACAGGGGATCATCGCTCTGGGCCAGGGCCGTTATTCCCAAGCCGAGGATTATTTCCGCAAGCTTTATAAAGAAGGATCGCCGGATATCCAGCCGCTGGCCGGCCTGGTGAACGCATTCGAAGCCGAGCATCAGCCGGAGCGTGCGTTGCAATTGATGCAGGCGGAAACCCAGAAATCGCCCGACTCACCGGGGAAGGCCGCGCTTCTTGTGGCCGCCGAAGAAGCCGCCGGCAAGACCGACCAGGCGCTCGCGGAGTTGCAAAAGGTGGCGGCGCAAAATCCCAAGTCCGCGGACGTGCAGGTCCGGATCGCTCAACTCGAAGTCAAGCACGATCATCCGGCGGAGGCTTTGCAGGCACTTCAAAAGGCGCAGCAATTGGCGCCAGATGGCAAGGGCCTGGACTTGGCCATCGGAAGCGTGGAAGACCAACTGGGCAAGAAGGCGGATGCAATCGCCAGCTATCGCAAGGCGCTGACAAAGACGCCGGACAATCCGCTGGTGTTGAACAATCTCGCGTTTTTGTTAGCGGACACGGGCGGCAATCTCACGGAGGCCCAGCAGATGGTCACTACGGCGATTCACAAAGCTCCTACCTTGCCGCAGCTGCAGGACACCTTGGCGTGGATACAACTAAAGCAGCACAACGAGGCGGCGGCGCTGCAGATTCTGGCAACGTTGACATCGCAGCACCCGGACGATGTGAACTTCCGCTACCACTACGCCGTGGCACTAAATGACACCGGCAATCCGTCGGCAGCCAAGCTTCAGGCCGAGACCGCGCTCTCGAAGAAGCCGCCGGCCGATACTGCAGCCCTGCTGCGGAACTTGTTGGCGCAGGTGAAATAGCGTCAGCGGCTAATGCGCAATCGTGCGCACGTGGTATTTTGGTGGGTTCTCAATAATGTCCACCAACGTGACCCCACTGGTCGGCATCATCATGGGCAGCAAGTCCGACTGGGAAACCATGCGCGCGGCGGCCGAGACCCTGACGCGCTTTGGCGTCGCGCACGAGGCCAAGGTGGTGTCGGCGCATCGCACGCCCGACCTGATGGTGGAGTATGCGTCGGGTGCTGAGGCTCGCGGACTGCGGGTGATCATCGCAGGCGCTGGCGGCGCGGCGCATCTCCCCGGAATGGTGGCGGCCAATACCCTACTGCCCGTGTTGGGCGTGCCGGTGGAGAGCCATGCGCTGAAGGGTATGGATTCGTTGTTATCCATCGTTCAAATGCCGGGCGGAATTCCGGTGGGTACGCTGGCCATTGGCAAGGCGGGCGCGCAAAATGCGGCATTGCTCGCAGTAGCGATTCTGGCGAATCACGATGCGGCGTTGCGTGAGAAGCTGCGCGTGTTTCGTGAAGAGCAGGCCGCCAAAGTCCGCGCGGAAGAACTTGCATGATGAAAGACCTGGCGTGACGCAGGCGATTTTGCCGGGCGCTGCGATCGGCGTGCTGGGAAGCGGGCAATTGGGGCGCATGTTCGCCATTGCGGCACGGCGCATGGGTTATCGCGTCCACACGTTTTCGCCGGATCAGGATACGCCCACCGGACAAGTGGCCGACGTGGAAGTGATGGCGTCGTACGACGATCTGGACGCGGTTTCCGATTTCGCGCGGCACGTCAGCGTAGTAACATTCGAGTTCGAAAATGTTCCAGCACCGACGGCGGAGGCTGCGGCCCGTTGCGCGCCAGTTCGGCCCAGCGGATCGGTTCTGCACACCACGCAGCAGCGAATCCGAGAAAAGTCGTTCCTGACGAGGGCCGGGTTGCCGACGACACCGTATCGCGAAGTGCGGTCGCTTGAGGGCTTGCATCGGGCGATCGAGGATCTCGGTTGTCCGGCGGTGCTGAAGACCGCCGCGTTCGGCTACGACGGGAAGGGGCAGTTTCGCGTAGAGGCGCCAGAGCGCGCGGCTGAGGCTTGGTCGGCGATCGGGGAACAAAAAGCGGTGCTCGAAGCTTTCATTGATTTCGAGCGCGAGATTTCGGTGGTTGCGGCGCGCGGCGAGGATGGCGAGTTCGTGCATTACGGGGCGATCGAGAATCAGCATAGCCGCCACATCCTGGACGTGTCGATCGCTCCGGCGCGCGTGGAACCCAAGGTAGCTCAGGAAGCGGTGGAACTGGCGCGCTGCGTTCTCGAGGAGCTGGACGTCGTTGGCGTGCTGTGCGTGGAGTTTTTCGTGGCGCGCGATGGATCGCTGATGATTAACGAGCTGGCGCCGCGTCCGCACAACTCCGGGCACCTGACCGTGGACGCATGCATCACCAGCCAGTTCGAACAGCAACTGCGGGCGGTGTGCGGATTGCCGCTTGGTTCTACGGAGATGCATCGGCCGGCGGCGATGGCGAATTTGTTGGGCGATCTGTGGGCCTCGGGTGAACCGGATTGGGCTGCGGCATGCGCGTTTCCGGGCGTCAAGCTGCATCTGTACGGGAAGATGGAACCGCGCCCGGGGCGCAAGATGGGGCACCTCACGGCGCTGAATCGCGATCCGGAAGAAGCCTATCGGACGGTACTGGCGGCGCGGAATTCACTGGCCACAGATGAACGCCGATGAACACCGATCCGAATAATGAAACTCGCGTCTTTCTTATCCGTGTCCATCCGTGTTCATCGGCGGCCAATGGGTTTCAGTGGCGATCCCGAAGCACAATCGATCCGTAAGTTGCGTCGTATCCGGCTTGGATCTCATATTCATTGCCTTGCCATGGGAGATAGCCCGCACGAGTCACTCGAATCGCATAGTCGTCGCGAGGCGCGAGATTGAAGAAGATGAACTCGCCGTTCGCATCAGTCTTGGTGTCTCCGCAAGACTTCTCGCCACAAAACAGCTGAACCATCGCGTGGTTCACTGGGCGCTCTTGTGTATTCTCCACGCGTCCGTTTAGATTTCCGGCGCGCTCGCCCGCCGCGAGCTCCAGGCGGTCCAGTAGGGGCGGCCCGCCGCCGTCACTTACCGACACGTCGAGCCGAAGTTGTGGCAAAACCTTCCGCTCTCCGCTTGCGAGATGGATCAATTTCAGTTTCAGTGTTCGGAAGCCATTGGATGTCAACCTGAGCGTGAAGGTACCAGTAGGCAGAACCGTAAATTTGAATTCCCCATTGTCTTCCGCTCGCACCGAGAAGAGCGTGTGCGCGGAATCTTCTAGCCTTAGTTCAACGTCAACACCGGGGATCGCTCCATCACCCCACGCACGAACCGACCCGGTTAGCGTCGCGCTCGTGTCCTGCGCCGCTAAAACCGCCGTCGCGCCAAGGGCGAAAATGGAATTGATGAACAACAACGCTTTGTTGAAGCTTCTCAACATCGAGCATCCTATCATTCAAGGACCCCTGGGCGGCGGGCCGTCCACACCGGAGTTAACAGCGGCGGTCTCAAACGCGGGCGGCCTGGGATCGCTGGGCGCGGCCTATCTGACGCCCGAACAAATCACCGATACGCTCCGGCGCATTCGCGCGCTTACCTCGCGGCCCTTCAACGTGAATCTTTTCGCCGGCGGATGGAACACGCGCGAGGACTGCGATGCAGCGCCCATGCTCGAACTCCTGAACGAAGTCCACAAAAAGCTCGGGATTCCGCCGCCCACAGCGCCAACGCCCGCGCCTGATCCATTTCCCGCGCAGCTTGAAGCAGTGCTCAACGCGCGACCACCCATTTTCAGTTTTACATTCGGCGTCCCGGACCCGGATACAATCTTCAGTCTCAAGGCGCGCGGCATCACGATTGTCGGAACAGCCACGACAGTGGAAGAAGCGCGGCGCCTCGAACAAGCGGGTGTGGATGCCGTTGTCGCACAGGGCGCCGAAGCGGCAGCGCATCGTGGAACATTTCTGGACTCATTTGAATCGAGCATGGTCCCGACGCTGGACCTCGTCCGTGCCACTGCGAAGGCCGTGCGAGTCCCCGTGATCGCCACTGGCGGCATCATGGATGGCCGCGATATCAACGCGGCGATCGAAGCGGGAGCAGCGGCGGCGCAGCTCGGTACGGCCTTTCTCGCGTGTCCGGAATCGGGAGCATCCGACGTCTATAAACGCGCGATTCTCGCCGCCAAGGAAGACACCACGGTGATCACGCGAGCTTTCTCCGGACGGCCCGCGCGCGGGCTCCGCAATGCTTTCATGGCGAGCGTGGACGGCCACGAAATCATTCTGCCTTATCCGTTGCAGAACGCTCTGACTCGCCCGATGCGGACCGCAGCGGCTCAACAGGGACTGCCCGATTATTTGTCGCTGTGGGCCGGGCAAGGCGTCGCTCGCGCCCGCGCGATGCCAGCAGGCGATCTCGTCGCTGAGCTGGTGCGAGAGATGGCCGCCTAGTGGGTTACTCTGAAATGAATGCACGCTGTTCGCGAATGGCTGCGCGACGCTTCTTCGATTGCCGTGCTCACGGGCGCGGGAGTATCGGCGGAGAGCGGTGTGCCCACGTTCCGCGGCGGCGCTCCGGGCACACCAGGCCTGTGGAAACAGTATCGCGCTGAAGAACTGGCGACACCCGAGGCGTTCGCGCGCGATCCGAAACTGGTATGGGAATGGTACGACTGGCGGCGGTCTTTGATCGCGGACGCCAAGCCCAATCCCGGACATTACGCGCTGGCAGAGGCCGAAGCGCGCGCGCGGAATTTCACGCTGATCACACAAAATGTCGACGGGTTGCATGAGGTGGCCGGCAGCCGCAACGTTCTCCGATTGCACGGAAGCATCTGGATGTTGCGATGCCTGGAATGCGGGCGTGAGCGCGAAGACCGTCGAACACCGCTTCCGGAAATTCCTCCGCGCTGCGAGTGTGGGGGCATGTTGCGGCCCGGCGTGGTGTGGTTTGGCGAAGCTTTGCCCGCGCAAGTTTGGCAGGAAGCGGAGAAGGCTGCGCGAAATGCCGACCTTTTTCTTCTGATCGGAACGTCGGCTGTGGTTTACCCCGCGGCGGGGCTGGCGCTGATGGCGAAATCTTCGGGAGCGCGGGTGGTCGAAATTAACATCGCCGAAACCGGGCTGTCGGATTCGATCGACGAATTTCTGCAAGGGCCCTCGGGCGAGCTGTTACCCCAATTGATCGCATGAAGATTTGCTATCTAGACGCGTTCTCCGGAATCAGCGGGGACATGACGGTTGGCGCGTTGATCGACGCGGGCGCCAGCGCGAAGACGCTTGTGCAATCGCTGGAAGAGCTGGGCACGGGCGCCAGGTTCGAGGTGGAGAAAACGAAGCGGCGCGGCATCGCGGCTTCGAAGTTTCGGGTAATCGGCGGCGATGGTAAAACTCATCGGCATCTGAAACACATCCTCGAAATCATCGCGCAGTCCGGCATATCCGAACGCGCGAAACAAAATGCATCGGCTGTGTTTCAGCGGTTGGGCGACGCCGAGGCCAAGGTTCATGACGTTTCCATCGACCAGGTTCATTTCCATGAAGTGGGCGCGGTGGATTCCATCTGCGACATCGTCGGAGCGTGCATTGGCTTTGATTTGCTCGACATCGGCGCGGTGTACAGCTCGGCGGTGAACGTCGGCAGTGGAACTGTGAAGACCGAGCATGGCGTGCTGCCGGTGCCCGCGCCGGCCACGTCCGAGCTTCTCGCCGGCAAGCCGATCTATGCGCGCGGGCCAAGCCTGGAATTAACGACGCCGACGGGTGCCGCAATTGCTACAACGCTCGCCGCGGAATTCGGCGCGCTGCCGCCCATGCGCGTGATCGCAAGCGGATACGGCGCGGGCGATTACGATTTTCCCGAACATGCCAACGTGCTGCGCGTTCTGATCGGCGAAACGAGCGGCGCCAAGGAATCGACAACGGTTGCGGTGCTCGAAGCTAACATTGACGATTCCAGTCCGCAGGTTCTCGGCTACGCCATGGAACGGCTGCTCGAAGCCGGCGCACTCGACGTGACGCTCACGTCCGTCCTCATGAAAAAATCGCGGCCAGGAACGCTGCTGAGCGTGATCGCGCGGCCCGAAGATCGCGAGGCGCTGGCGCGGTTGATCTTTGAGGAGACCTCAACGCTCGGGCTGCGGATCTACTCGGCCGAGCGCCGCGTCAAGGAGCGGCATGTGGTGGAAGTCGCGACGCCTCATGGCACCGTGCGAATGAAGGTCGCGGAAAATGGATCGTTCGCGCCCGAATACGACGATTGCCGTGACCTCGCGCGAAAGACCGGACTTCCACTCAAACAGATTTTGATTGACGCGAATCTCGCATATCTAAGAAATTCTCGATGAAATATTATCTGACCACGCCCATCTATTACGTCAACGCGGCGCCGCATCTGGGCACCGCCTACTCTACGTTTGTCGCTGACCTGATCAAGCGTTTCAAGAAAATGGAAGGCTACGATCCGGTGATCCTTACCACGGGGTCCGATGAACACAGCTTGAAAGTGGAGCGGGCCGCGCAGGCCGCGGGCACCAATCCGCTGGCGTACACAACCAAGATGGCGGCTGAATTTATCAGCCAGTGGGCCAAGCTAGGGATCGACTACGACCATTTCATTCGCACTTCCGACCCGAAGCATCACGGGACGGTGCGTTGGCTCTTCGAGCGCTGCGAGAAAAATGGCTACATCTACAAAGGCTCATACACGGGCGCGTATTGCGTCAGCGAAGAAGCCTACGTCAACGACGTCCAACCCGGAGAGCCTTGCCCGACGTGCGGCATGCCCACGCAATCCGTCACCGAAGAGAATTACTTCTTCAAACTTTCCGCGTTCCAGCAGCGGCTGCTCGAATTGTTTGATAAGCACCCGGAGTTCGTCAAGCCCGATCACCGCCGCAACGAAATGATCGCGTTCGTCCAACAGGGACTGAACGATCTTTCCATCACGCGGACCAATATTCAGTGGGGCATTCCTGCTCCGGTGGAGGGCCATCACGTCTTCTACGTCTGGTTTGACGCGTTGATCTCCTATATGAGCGCCGTGATCGATGACGATTTGTGGCCGGCCGATCTTCACTTGATCGGCAAAGATATTCTGCGATTCCATGCCGTCTATTGGCCGGCGTTCCTGATGGCCGCCGATCTGCCGCTCCCTAAGCAGGTCTTTGCGCACGGCTGGATTCTGCACGAAGAAAATAAGATGAGCAAGTCGCGTGGCAACGTAGTGCGGCCCGGCCCCATCGTGGATGTAGTGGGCGCCGACGCTCTGCGCTATTTTCTGTTGCGCGAGATCACCTTCGGACAAGACGGCAGCTTCAGCTATGACGCGCTCATCCAGCGCTACAACGCCGATCTCGCCAATGGCCTCGGCAACCTCGCCAGCCGCACGTTAACTTTGATCCACCAAAATCGTAGCGGAGTAATTCCGGATTCTCCCGGAGCGCCCGACATCGCCGAAGCCGCCCGCCGGACCACAGAAATAACCATGGACGCGTTCTGCGATTTCAACTTTTCGCGCGGCCTGGAAGCGCTGTGGAGCTTCATTTCGGTCATCGACAAATTCATCGTCGAGCGCGCGCCCTGGAAGCTGGGCAAAGACACCTCCGAGTTTGCGCAAAACATGCTGAGCGAAACGCTATACAGCGCGGCGGAGGCGCTACGTATCATTTGCGCCTGGACCTATCCGGTGATGCCGAACGCGGCCCGCAATATTTGGATCCAGCTCGGCATGACCACGCCCATTGAATCCGCCACCTTCGCCGATCTGCATTGGGGCAAATTACCGGCCGGACAAAAGATCGGTTCCGTGGCGGCCGTATTTCCGCGCTTGGACGCCAGCGCCATTGTCAAAATGGAGAACTTGGAAATACAGGAGAAGGCGCGCCAGACGGAATTGTTCGGAGCTGCGAAAGCGGCTGCCGGCCACGCTGCTGCGCCTGAGGCAGCGAAGATCGGCATCGACGATTTCGTAAAAGTGGACTTGCGCGTCGGCCAGGTGATTTCCGCGGAACGTGTGAAAGGCGCCGACAAACTTCTGCACATGAAGGTGGATATCGGCGAAGAGCACCCGCGAACCATCGTAGCCGGCATCGCCGAATCGTATCCTCCAGAAGAAATGCTCGGCCGGAAGGTGGTCATCGTCGCGAATCTGCAACCGCGAAAATTGCGCGGCATCGAATCGAATGGCATGATCGTCGCCGCGTCGCTCGAAGGCGGTAAGCCCGTGCTCGCGGGCTTCCTGGAAGACGTGCCAGTGGGAGCCCGTCTCAAGTGAGTCTTCAGCATGATTGATTCCCACTGCCATCTGGACAGTGCGGAATTCAACGAAGATCGCGATGCCGTAATCGAGCGCGCGCTCGCCGCCGGTGTCGAGCACATGATGGCGATCGGCACGGGCGACGGTCCGCCCGATCTTGAAGCCGGCGTCCGGATGGCGGATAAACACCCCGCCTTCTACGCCACCGTCGGCATT
>DATHMO010000269.1:0-6858 GCA_035486995.1 Bryobacteraceae bacterium | reverse complement strand
ATTCGATTGGGCGATCTGCCAGCTAAGCTCGGCTACGAACTTCAGCGGCGGCCCCGACATCGAGATCACGGGCGCGGAATTTCGTGACAACGCACCTCACATCCTCTAATCTGGAAGTAGAAACCGATTCTCCCGGAAAGGATCCGCCATGGAAGTCCAATTTGAACCCGCTGTCCAGGCCAAGCTTGAGCAAATCGCCCGCGAGAGCGGACTCGATGTCGTTCAACTGGTGCAAGACGCCGTGGCTGGCTATGTGGACGAGTTGGCTGGAACCCGCGAAATGCTGGACTCGCGTTACGACGACATCAAAAGCGGGAAGGTGAAGATGATCCCGGGGGAAGAAGTTTTCGCTCGTTTGCGCGCAAGAATTGACGAACGCCGAAACGGCTAGGGCATGAGCGGTAACGCTCTCCGTCCAGAAGCGTTCAGCTACATTACCTAATCGCATACGCCCCTGAGAAAAGCCACTCTGGGTAATCGCCGTCATGCACGGACACCGCAGTCCACGCGTGATGGCTGCGATTTTGCGCGACAGGGAAGAGCCCCCGGCCCACTGATTTCACTTCCGTTGGGTTTACAATCAAGCCATTGATTATGACCACCATCCAGCGGATTCGCCTCGGCGATCTGGCGGCTAAGCTCGGCTGCGAACTTCATGGCGACCCCGGCATCGAGATCACGGGTGTGGCGGGTGTCGAGCAGGCGGGCCCGAGCGAT
The DNA here is from genome assembly GCA_035486995.1 of Bryobacteraceae bacterium. GTDB lineage: Bacteria > Acidobacteriota > Terriglobia > Bryobacterales > Bryobacteraceae > Palsa-89. Next base: position 6,141 of record DATHMO010000269.1, on the reverse strand, counting down.
GTGACGTTCCTGGCCAATCCGAAATACGGGCCGAAAGCCAAGCACACGCGCGCGGCGGCGATCCTGGTGAAAGAACCCCTCGGGGTCAAGGTGCCAGGAGCGCAGGCGGCGAGCCTGGTCTCGGCCAATCCCTATCACGATTTCGCGCGGGCGCTCGCGATGTTCTATCAACCGCCGAGGCCGCAGCCGGGCATCCATCCGCAAGCCTCCATCGCTGCGACAGCCCGGATTGGCGAAGGCGCGTCGGTGGGTCCGTTCGCGGTGGTCGGCGAGCACGTGATCATCGGCAAGAACGCGGTGCTGCATCCGCATGTGGTGATTTATGAAGGTGCCGAGATCGGCGACGATTTTTGTGCGCACTCGCACGCGGTGGTTCGGGAATATTGCCGCGTCGGCCACCGCGTGATCCTCCAAAACAGTGTCGTGGTGGGCGGCGACGGCTTCGGGTTCGCGAAAACGCGGCAGGGGACGCACTTCAAGATTGTGCAGTCGGGCGTGACGGTGATCGAGGACGATGTCGAGATCCAATCGCTGACCTCGGTGGACCGCGCCACGATGGGCGAGACGCGCGTGAAGCGCGGGGCCAAGATCGATAGTCTGGTGCAGGTGGGGCACTCCTGCGTGGTGGGCGAAGACAACATTATTTGTTCGCAGACCGGCCTCGCAGGCAATTCGATCCTCGGCAAGGACGTGCTTCTAGCAGGCCAAGTGGGAATTTCCGGGCACCTGACCATCCATGATCATGCAGTGATCTACGCGCAGAGCGGAATCGGTGGCGACGTGGCGGAGGGCGCGGTGATGTCGGGATCGCCGGCGTTTGAAGCGCGCGAATGGCTGCGTGCCATCACGGCTTTCCCGAAATTGCCTGACTTGTTGAAGACAGTGAGACAATTGGAGAAGCGTTTGGAGCGCCTGGAGAGTGTTTCGACGGCCTCGCCCACAACTGAGCCTCGCAACTGAGCAATGATCGACGACAGTCCCAATCACGGCCGCCGGCCGGTGGCCTATCTCAACGAGACGTTTCTCGAAAGCCCGGATGCCAGGGCGCTTCGAATACTTTCGGAATACCTGGAGCCGCTTTCGCATTTTCGCGATGAGAAGATCCAGGACACGGTCGTATTTTTCGGCTCGGCGCGGCTGACCGAAAATGGCCCTTTAGGCCGGTATTATCGCGATGCGCGCACGCTGGCGCGATTGATGACGGAGTGGTCGAGCAAGCTGGAGGCGACTTCGCATCGCTTTGTGATTTGTTCCGGCGGCGGGCCAGGCATCATGGAAGCGGCCAATCGGGGAGCGGCGGATGCGGGCGGCAAGACCATCGGGTTGAATATCGGGCTGCCCTTTGAGCAGCGGCCGAATCCTTATATCACGCCGGAGCTTTCGTTCGAGTTCCACTACTTCTTCATGCGCAAGTTTTGGTTTGCGTACCTGGCGAAAGCGCTGGTGATTTTTCCGGGCGGATTCGGAACCTTGGACGAACTGTTCGAAATCCTGACGCTGGCGCAGACGCGGAAACTGGAAAGCAAGATGGTGATCGTGTTGTACGGGACGAAATTCTGGAAGGAAGTTCTGAATTTCGAAGCGCTGGCCGAGCACGGGACCATCGATCGGGAGGATCTCAAACTGCTCCAGTATGCCGACGATCCCGAGACGGCGTTGGGCCTGTTGCAGGAGCAGTTGACGCGGTATTTTCTGGAGCCGGAAAAGCCGCTCGCGGAGCCTGCTGCGGAAACTCCCGAGATCGCCAAATCGCGCGTGTGAAACTCAAACTGCAAGCTCTGTGGAGACGAGCGGGGAAACCGGAAAAGTTCTTTCTCGGCGTGCTTCTGCTGTATCTACTCCTGCTCGCGGCATGGCCGGATAGCGGTTTTACGACGTTTATCGCTTTCGTGGCGTATGTGCTGGGCGGCTGGGTGGCCCTGCGCCTCTTGCGGATCGGGCTGCACAAGCTCCTTTGGCGCCTGTGGCGGCGGCTGATGGTGGCCTATCTGTTCATCGCGGCGTTGCCTATCTTATTGGTGCTCACATTAGTCGGATTGGGCGCGTACATGTTGGCCGGGCAGGTGGCCGTATATCTGGTGCGATCGGAATTGGACCGGCGCCTGGTCTCGCTTCGAACTGTAGCGGAGGAGTTGAGCGTCTCTCCGGCCGACATCCGGCAACTGGACGCAACCGGGCAACAACGTTTCCCTGGGCTCATGTTGTGGACCGAGCAGAGGGGCGCGATCCAGAAATGGCCGGCCGATGCGGATGTTAGCTGGCCGGCTGGAATCGCCGCAAATGCGAGCGGGCTCGCGGTGCGCGCGGGACGCTACTACGCCTGGGCAGATATCGTCGCGGGAAATCAGGAGACTCTGGCGCTCACTCCGCTGACGCGGCGTTTTCTCGGAGGACTGGCGCCAGGGTTAGGCGATTTCTACTTTGTGCAGCGGGAATCTACACTTTCCGAGGCGCCGCTCGCGCCGAAAGGGCCGAAAAGCAAAGTCAGTGCAGGGGCCACCAAGGCTGGGGCTGGCGATGAAGGGCAGTTCCGATTGACGCCCGCCGGTGGCGACACGCCCCATGCCACGGTGCCTCCGCCAGTGAATCGTTTCGATGTGGACGTGCAGTGGCCGTCGCTGATCCGGGCGGTGGATTGGCGGCATCCCGAAAGTACCGAGCCCGCGCTCTTGTTCGTCCATACGCGGCTCTCTTCGATTCTGGGTGCGATCTTAAGCCAGGGCGGAGACGAGTTTGTTCTGACCGCGTTTTATGTGGTGGGTGCGATCTTCCTGCTGGTCGCAGTGGCGGGGCTCATGATCGGGATCTCGATGTCGCGCAGTATCACGGGCGCGGTGCAATCGCTGTACGCGGGGACGCAGCGGGTGATGCGCGGCGATTTCTCGCACTTGATCGAGGTGAAGGGACGCGACCAGTTGGCCGAGCTGAGCAGCTCGTTCAACAGCATGACCGAGAATCTGGAGCGGCTGCTCGCGGTGGCGAAAGAAAAAGAGCGCTTGGAAACCGAAGTCGAGATTGCGCGCGGCGTGCAAGACCAGCTGTATCCCAAGGCGCCGCCGGTGTTCGAAGGACTGCAGGTGCTGGGGGCGTGCGATCCGGCGCGCATGGTGTCGGGCGATTACTACGACTACCAACTCGTCGCCGGGCGCCTCGCGATCGCGATCGGAGACGTCGCAGGCAAGGGAATATCGGCGGCGCTGTTGATGGCCACCATTCAAGCGGCTCTGCGCATGGAACTGCGGGCTTCGGCGGACTTGGCGGCGTCCATGAACGGCTCACGGCTGTCCACGGCGCGCATGGTTTCCGAGCTGAATCAGCAGCTGTACGCGACCACGTCGCCCGAAAAATACGCGACGTTCTTTTTCGCGATTTACGATCCTGAGACCAGCGTGCTGACGTACACCAACGGCGGGCACTTGCAGCCGGTGCTGATCCGCGAAGGCGCGCCGACGCTGCTCGAAGTCAGCGGACTCATGGTGGGCGCGTTTCCGTTCGCTAAGTACGAAGAGAGCAAGATTGAGCTTCACAGCGGAGACTTGCTGGTGTGCTACACAGATGGAATCACCGAGCCGGAGAATGAATATGGGGAGATGTTCGGCGAAGAGCGGCTGATCGATCTGGTGGCCAGGAATGCGGCCCGAGATGACGCGGCGATCATCGCGAGCGTAATGGAAGCGGTTCGGCAATGGACGGGGAAGCCCGAACTGTCCGACGACATGACGTTGCTGCTGGCTCGAAAGAAATGATCCGCAAGCCATGAGGAACCGTCAATAGATATGCGCCGTCTACGCACTTGGCTAATCGTCCTCGGCAGCGGGGTTGTGCTGATTCTCACCGGCGGAACCCTGGGCTTCATATTAATCGAGCATTATCCGCCCTTCGACGCGTTCTACATGACGCTGATCACGGTCACAACCGTGGGGTACGCGGAACTGCATCCGCTGAGTTTCTACGGGCGGATTTTCAATTCGTTTCTGATATTCTTTGGCGTAACCATGATGCTGCTCGCGGTGGGCGGCATGACGCAGGTGATCATCGAGCTGGAGCTCACGCAATACTTTGGAAGACGGCGGACCAGGAAAATGATTAACAATTTGGAGGACCACATCATCGTCTGCGGCTTCGGACGAGTGGGCCGGGGCGCGGCTCATGAGCTGCAGCGCGCCGGAGTTCCGTTTCTCATCGTGGATAAAAGTGAGGACCGCGTGGAGTGGGCCATCCGCGACGGAATGCTGGCCGTGCTGGCCGATGCAACCGACGATGAGACGTTGAAAAATGCCGGCGTGATGCGCGCCAAGGGTTTGATTGCGACGCTGCAGAGCGACGCGGACAATCTGTTCGTGATTCTATCGGCGAAAGCGTTGAAGCCGGGGCTGCAGGTCTCCGCGCGCGTGGCTTCCGAGCAGAGCGAAAAGAAGATGCGGCTGGCGGGCGCCAATCACGTCTTCGCGCCTTACGATATGACCGGCAATCGCATGGCGCAGGTGATGCTGAAGCCGCACGTGGTCCAGTTCATCGATTTCACGACCAAGGGTATGGGGCTGGACGTCGGGATCGAGCAGTTCAGCGTATCCGCGACGAGTGAATTTGCGTCAAAATCGCTGGCCGAGAGCAAGATCCGCAGTGACCTGGGCGTGATTGTGCTGGCGATTCGGAAGTCGGATGGGCAGATGCAATTCAATCCGCCGGCGGAGGCTGAGATTCAAGCGGGCGACTTTCTGATCGTGATGGGAGAGGCCGCGAATCTGCGCAGGCTGGAGCTGGTTCTGGCCGAGGTGCGTGCGTGAAGGTTTTGACCGCTGCGCAAATGCGCGAAGTGGACCGGCGCACAGCTGAGCTCGGAATCCCGAACATCATATTGATGGAGAATGCGGGCTGTCGCGTGGTTGAGTTTCTGGAACGCGAGTACGCGCCTCTCTCTGAGCAACGCATTGTTGTGGTATGCGGCAAAGGCAATAACGGCGGGGACGGATTGGTTGTGGCTCGGCAGCTTTTCACGCGAGTGCAGCCGAAGTGGTTGCGTGTGGTGCTGGGCGCGAATCCCGACGAAATGCGCGGCGATGCGCTCGAAAACTGCAAAATGCTCAAGGCGGTCGGGTGCCAGGTGTGGCCCGAAGTCACCGCAGAGATGCGGATCGCGACATTGGTGATCGATGCTGTGCTCGGCACAGGCTTCGAAGGAGCGGTGAAGGGGAAGGCGGCGGAGCTGATTGAGGCGATCAATACGCGCTTTCCGTTGGCGGAGGTGGTCGCGGTTGATGTGCCATCGGGTGGCGCGGTCCGCGCAAAACATACGGTCACGTTCACCGCGCTGAAACCATCGCTGGTGCTGGCGCCTGAGTGTGAACTCGCGGGTCGCGTGCACGTAGTCCAGATCGGGAGCCCGCCGGAGTTGTATGAGGGCGATCCGAGCATCCAGCTCGCGCTCAGCGAGCCGCAGGATTTCACTCCACTGTTTCAGCCGCGCACCAGCGATTCGAACAAAGGACTGTACGGCCATGTACTGGTGATCGCGGGCGGACGCGGAAAGACGGGCGCAGCGGCGATGGCTGGAATTGCAGCGTTGCGAGCTGGCGCAGGACTCTCGACCGTCGCATCTGCTGCGTCGGCGATTTCAGCGATCGCGTCCTATGCTCCAGAAATTATGACCGAGCCGCTAGCCGAAACCGATGCGGGGTCGATCGCCATGCGCGCGCCGGACGATCCCGCACTGGCGGCGATTACGGCCAAGAAAACCGTGATCGCGATCGGACCGGGGATGGGCCAGCATCCGGAAACGGTGCAATTCATCCGGCGCTTCGTGCAAGAGTCGACCGCGCCGATGGTGGTGGATGCCGATGCGTTGAACGCGTTGGCAGGTCAGCGTTCGCGATTTGCAGGGCCTCGGATCTTTACGCCGCATCCCGGCGAGATGTCGCGCCTCACCGGAAAAACGATCGGCGAGATCCAAGCGGATCGCATCGGCACCGCGCGCGCATTTGCCGCCGAGCACGGAGTTTATCTTGTGCTGAAAGGCAATCGCAGCGTGATCGCGTTTCCAGATGGGCGAGTGTCGATCAATCCGACAGGTTCGCCGGCCATGGCGACTGGAGGCACGGGAGACGTGCTCACCGGGATGATCGCGGGTTTAGTCGCCCAGTT
>DATHMO010000268.1:0-2998 GCA_035486995.1 Bryobacteraceae bacterium | reverse complement strand
CCATGGCTGCCGCCAAATGACCACCGGCGATTGCGTGCATCTGTACAGCAACGCGATTGCGGCTATCACTCAGAGCGTCACTGCGCCGCTGACCGACATTGAAGTGCGTTCGTTGCTCTACACCACGCTGTTGCCGACGGCGCCGCTGGTTCTGATCAATTTTGAAGTGAACGATAGCGGCGTGCTGGAACGAGCCGACTGCGACTGCGAATTCTCCCGCATGGGATTTCACTGGCGCATTCGGGACATCTTCAGTTTCGGGAAAATGACCGGTCACGGAATCACGCTGATGGGGACCGAGCTGATTCGCGTTCTGGAACAAGTGCTGCCGGCGCGCCTGGGCGGGGTGCTGGGCGACTTTCAGCTCATCGAGCACGAGGGCCGGGCTCAAACCAAGGTGGAGTTGCGAGTGAGCCCGCGCGTGCGCGGATCCTCGGCCGAGAGAATTCGCGAATGTTTCCTGGAAGAAATCCGCTTGATTTATGGCGGATCGCTGGCGGGGCGTGTGTGGCGGCACGCCGAAGCGTTGGAAGTGGTGCTGGCCGAACCCATGGTTACAGTTAGCGGCAAAATCAATCCACTGCATTTACTGGGACAGAGCGCACAGCGTTGATGGGCCCGCTTTCCTTTGCACTCAGTTTTTCCAGGGACGCCAGGTGCAGTAAGACTGAGAGCGGCACCAGAAAAACAGGAATCATCGCGAGCGGAAACGCACCAATCAGTTCATTGGGCCGGTCAAGCGCCAGCGTCTGAAACTGCGAGGGCGAACTCAGGAAGCCCGTGGTCACGGCGACAACGAGATCGGCGAGGCCAAACAGATTCCAGGCGCGCACAAAGTTTGCGGATCCGCGCGAACCACGGGCATAAGCGAGACCAACGAAGGGCGCCAGCAATCCGACCAAAGCGTCGCCCGCGCCGGCAGGCCAGGCGAACTCGCGGGGCAGGCGCCCGCTCGCATAGAGCACCAGAAAAATAAAGCCCAAGGCCCGATAGGCCTGGACACTCACGATCCATTCTTGCGGTATTGCGCCGATGATGCGCCTCAACAGCGGCCAGCACCAGAAGAGCACCAGGCCGGCTGCGATCGGAATCAGCAAGCCGAACGGGATGGTTGGAATGCGGGCCGGCGTCCCCTGGTAAAACCCAGCCCGGACGGGCATGAACGCGGCGATGGACCAAGCCACGAGAATCGCCGTAATGCTCCAGAATGCGCGCCGGCGGTCGCGAGCCGGCCAAGGAGTGCGCCGTAGCGCGCGGTGTAAGCCGAAGAGCAGAGCGGCAATGGTTCCCACGGTTCCGACCAGCACGAACGGGGGTAAATAGGCAGGCACGAGGTGATTCATGATCTTCTCTCCTGGCGGTATGGATGTATATACACCTATTTGGTTGCAAGGAAAAACGCCGGATTGACAAAACCGCCGAAATAGATGTAGATACAGATATCTATGCATTCCGCGATCCAGCTACCGTGCGCTTGCGCTAACCTGCGGCGGGCCGACCGGGTGGTTTCCCAGTATTACGACGCCGCTTTGCGCCCCACGAGCCTTCGCATCACGCAGTTCACCCTGCTGCAAGCCATGCATCTCGCGCCGGGAACCTCGCAGAAACAACTGGCGGAATTGCTGGGGATCGACAGCACCACCCTGACCCGGACGCTCGCCCCACTGCGGCGGAAAGGATGGCTACGCGTGCGTGCTGGAGAAGACCGGCGCGAGTTGCGGCTGGTGCTAACGACGGCTGGGCAGCGGGAATACGAGCGCGCGGTTCCCTATTGGAAGTCGGCTCAGAGAGGCCTCCAAAAGGCGCTGGGCAAGCAGAACTGGAGTTCCTTGATCGAGACGGCTGTGCTTACCGCGGGAGCCAAGCCGCAACTTGCCGTGAAGCCCGCTTGACATGCGTCTGAAAACCTCGGATGCTAACTGAAAGGAGTCTCGCGAATGTCGTCTCTCCGGTGGATCCTTTGCTCGGCCCTCACTTCGTTGCTCGGCCTCCCCGTTTTCGCTCAGTCCGTCATCTCGGCGCACTCGGGCGTAATCCATTTTGCCGACGGCTCCGTGTTCCTGGATGACCAGCGCGTGGAACAGAAGTCCGGCAAGTTCGACCAGATGAAGAATGGTTCGGAGCTGCGCACCGAAGAAGGACGCGCCGAAGTGCTGCTGACGCCGGGAACTTTTCTTCGCCTGGGCGCGAACAGCGCCGTTCGCATGGTCTCGAACGAGCTGGATAACACGCGCGTGGAGCTGCTGCGCGGTTCGGCTGTGCTGGATGAAGGATCGGACAAGCTCGCTGATACCGCAGTCACCATACTTTATAATCTCGACCAGGTTCAGATCAAGAAGCCCGGCCGCTACCGGTTCGATTCGCAGCCGCCGCAGGTGAAGGTGGAGACCGGCGATATTAACGTGACCACCGCCGACGGCAGTTCGACTGAAGCGAGCGCGGGATACGTGGTTCCGCTGGAGGGCAAGCTTACCGCGCGCAAGCTTCTGGGCGATTCGCATTCGTCCGATGACTTGGACAGCTGGAATACCGAGCGCGATCATTCGGTGGCCGACGGTAATCTGGATGCTTCGGCCGCCTCCGATCTATCGGGCGTGATCGATGGCTGGCAGAACGATCCGGACTCGGTGCTGCAATCGTTGGGTATTCCGCCCTATCCGCAGGGAATGTCGGCCTACGTTCCGCCTTATTCGCTGTACGGTTCCAGTTTGTATGGGCCCGGCCTCTACGGATACGGCGGCGGCTACGGCTACTCGCCCTACGGACTGGGATTGTACGGAGCGAGCCCGCTCGCGTTGCTCTACGGGTCGCCGCTCTATCTGCCTTATCGTTATCCGACCGCGTATGGGTATCGCGGTTATGGAGTCCTGCCGCAGCGCTTCGGGGCTGGCTACCGGTCGCTCTATTCGAGCCCGAGTGGCGTTCGCGTGGGGACGACGATTGGACGTCCGGCGATTGGCGTGGGACACGTGGGTGGAGTGCACGTCGGCGGCGGGCA
>DATHMO010000267.1:0-27589 GCA_035486995.1 Bryobacteraceae bacterium | reverse complement strand
CACCGCTGCGCAGCTCCGCCGCAAAATGCCGCAGCCCCCGATTCACGCGCCGTATGGCCGCCACCAGAAACACGCCGCACAGCAGACTCACCCCCAGCAGAGCGAACGTAATCCATTTCGATCGCGCCACACTCTGCGTGGCCGAAATCTGCGAGCCGGTCCGCATCTTTTGTTGCTCGGCTTCGAGTTTGCCGGAGGCGGCCTCAATCTTCTCCAGCAGCGGGGCCATCTCACCCATCACCAGTCCATGGCCTCCCGCGAAATCACCGGACGACACCAGTTCCAGGTAATGCTGAAACACCTGCTGCCATTCAGTGATCGATCCGCGGATGGTCTGCAACATCTCGCGCGTCTGGCCGCTATGAACCAACGGCAGCAACTCGTCGGCATCCTGGGCCGCTTGCTGGGCTAGTTTTGCGAAGTCGGCACGCTTCTCTTGCGGGGATCCGAACGCATGGCAAACCGAGCATTCCCCCATCGAGCCGGCATTGTGTGCCTTGGAAGAATTCACCTGCAAAACCTTCGCGGCAGCGTAGGAGAACTGGGTGGCGTCGGAAAATTCCTTCATTTCTCGAATCCGGAGCTTGATGGAACCGGTCAGGTCCGCGACTCTCGCGTTCTCGTTCACTTCCCGATCCAACATCCCACCCAGGCGCCGCACCGTGTCCACCGAAGAGTAGGTCAACAGCCCGGTCAGTACCAGAATCACTCCAAAGTTCACCGATAACGTCTGAGAGACAGTTAGCCGCTTCTTCAAATCACCCTCCCGGAACAAACGCTGGCACCGACGGCGAGCGTTCGCCTCTATTTTCATATCGCCCAAATGTTCTTGGGCCTGACAAAAATTCGTCACCTTGCTCCTGGAGCGGGCGTCTACTACATTTGAGGTAAGGGGTTTTTCTTGTTCGAAGCGGCCTTGATCAGTCTTGTTCTTGGGGCCGGGGTTTTGAGCCAGCCACGTCCGGCTTATCGTTCAGAATCCCAACCTGTTGCCGGCGGCGCCGAGCTCGTCACGGTATTCGCTCGCCTGAACGGGCCTGCCTCCGCTCCAATAGCCTCTGGTGCCGAAAACTCCGAAGTTCCCATCCTGGCCGTCTTGCGCGATTCGCTCGGGGACGACGATCCCGCCAACGATCGCCTGCGATCCGTATGGATCCTCACCAGCACCCGCCCCACGCCCTGGCAGCGTGCCGCCTCCGCTCTGACATTCGGCTTCTTCCGCGCTGGAAGCAAGCGCCACGCCGGCAGCGTTCCCTCGCCCACGCTCGACCTCGCCTCCCCCGGCAAAAGCGTTTACAGCAATTTGTTCGGCGATGGCCTGCAAGTCATCGAACTCGATCCCTTGGGCGCGCCCATCCGCGCCACGACTCGCACATATCGAACCAATTCGTCCGACTACACCAAGCTCCAAATCTTCCAGGCTCTTACCAGCCTGGATAACCTCGCGCTCGCGTCCGGCAGCCCATCTGCTTTGCCCGACAGCCAGCTCCGTGAAATCTATGCGCGCTTGAGCCTGTCCACGCACACTTTCGGCGGCCTGGTGCGCGAACAATATCTTTCCAGGTATTACGACAAGGAAAACAGCCGCCAGGAACAGACTCGGGGCCACAACTGGGAGTTGCTGCGGCAGCGCGCCGAGCTCAACGGCCTCTATTTCGAACCTCTGGCCATCGGCGATGCCTCGCCCAGCCAGGCCTTGCTGTGGATCGCACGCACCGATCTCGAAGCCCGCGCCGGCCATAGCTTTAACGGTCAATTCTTAGGCATCGCTAATCCGTGGACCGACGATCGCCTGCTGCACTGGAACGGCTATTCGCAGACGCGCTATCTCGATTCCGACAACAGCCTGGTGACCAAGGAAACGCCCGGCGCGCAATCGGTCGAGATGATCCCGCTGGCGCTTTATAGTCTGGACTACCCGCGCGTTCCTCTGTTGCTCGCCGATTTCCGCCACAGCCTCACTCCCAAGCGGCGCGAGATGCTGAGCCAGGGCGCAACCGGATTGGTCACCGGTGTATTCGGCCTCACGCGATTCGGTAATCCTGAGTTCTTCGTGGCCGACTGGGCCTGGACGTTTGTGCGTGGCCGCCACGGCGCCACGGTCAACCGCACCGCGCGTCTCAGGGCCTATTCCGGCGCCCGCCAGTTCCTGGCCATGGATTCCAGCTTGGATCCCAGGCTGAAGATCGCGCTCCAGATCCAGCTCGATCACCTGGCGCTCAACCCGCGCGAAAATGAAACCTCCCATGAGGCTACGCTCGCGCGCGAGCAATATGGCACTCTTCTCCAATTCCTCAACTCGCCTCGCGGCGTCGCGAAGCTCGAAAAGGACCGCCAAAAGGAGCTTGATTCGTACACCAAGCCTGCTCCTGCCCGGATGGCCGCGAGCCTCGGGCACGTCTTTACGGGCGCGCCGCACGTCGACCCCAACAACGATCTCAGCCTCCGTACCGAACTGGATGCCCGCCGCCGCTCCGCGACCCAGATGCGTTTCCTGCAGCAGGTTTTGGCAGCCGGCCCGCGCCCCGATGTCGTGTGGGACTCCGATGCCATCCGTAAATCGGTGGAAGATTTATCGGCTGACCCCAACGCCAGCCCCGAAGCGCATCTCCTCATCGCGCAGGTCTATGCCCGCACCGGCGACGCGGATCTCCGCTCGACCTGCTGGCGCGCTCTGCAGGTTTTGAACGAGCGAACACCTGCTGCCCGGGAAGTCTCCGCCGTAGCACCCGGGCAGTAATGCGGCCGGCCTTTGCGCTGCTACTCCTCGCACCCCTGCTGCACGCCGAAGTCAAACGCGTCGTCATCATCAAACTCGACGGCGTGCCTGAAAATGTCGTCGAACGCGAACTGACCCGCGTCGATCCCGCCACCCACAAAAGCACCCTGCCATGGATCGATCACGTGTTCGCGCAAGGCGGAACGCGCCTCGACAACTTCTACGTACGGGCCATCAGCCTTTCGACACCCTCCTGGTCCCTGCTCGACACCGGACAGCACTTACAAATCCACGGCAACGCCGAGTTCGATCGCTACACCTATCACGTCTACGACTACATGAACTTCTTTCCGTTCTACCTGGGCTACGCGCGATCGCACCGCGTCGACATGCCCGGCGTGGAAGTTCTCGATAGCCTCGGAATCCCGCTGCTGATCGACTATTTTCCTTACTCCGCCACGTACCAAAGTTTTCAGCTCTACCAGCGCGGCGTGCGGTGGAAAACGCTGCAGGACGCGCTTCCCAATCGTTTTTCGCATTCGTTGCGGCAGTTGTTCGACGAGTGGACTATTGGCTTTGAAATCGGCAGCTCGGTGGAGGATCAAACCGAGCGCGAGCTCATCGCGAAACTCTCCGACCCGAACATCCAATATCTCGACTACTTCACCGGCGATTTCGATCACGTCGCCCACGCCGCGTCCGACCTGGCCTCCCAACGACTGGCGCTCCAGCGCATCGACGCCATGATCGGCCGCGTCTGGACCGCTATCGAAGCCAGCCCGCTTGCCGCCCAGACCGTGCTCATCGCCGTGTCCGATCACGGAATGAATACCCAACCCGGCGTCTACAGCCAAGGCTACAATCTGCTTCATTTGCTGAATAGCCGCGCCGGCGGCGCGCATCACGTAGTGACGAATCGCCATCCTTTGGATGAGTTCAAGCTGGCCGGTCTCGATCCATTCGTGTCCGAAGTCGTCACTCCGAGCGAGGACTCGCTCTACTTGAAAGGCCAGGCCGACGATTATCCCACAGCCCTGCTGGATCCCGATGGCAACGAGCGCGCCGCGGTTTACTTCCGCAATTCGGATTTCAATGCCCTGCACATCCTGTTGCGCGAGATCAATCGCTCCGGTGTGGATCCTGCAACTCGCCGCGATGCCATCGCCGAGTTCTGCCGGATCATCGATCGCAATCGCAATGAATGGTCAACCACCGCCCGCGAGCTGTCTGAAGAATTGGCCGCGCTTCGCAGTGCCATGGAACAGCGCCGGGTCGAGCTTCAAAGCCAGCCCAAGAAATGGACCGACGCCCAGCGGGAAGCCGGCTTCGACAAAGCAGGCCGCCGGCGCGCCGTCGAGCTCGAATCCTGGCGCGAACAGGAACACGAATATTCCGCTTACGTACGCGCGCTCACCACGCTGCTGGATCTCGAGCCCGCCGAATTCGATCGTCGCCACTTAACAGCCGCCGAGTTGATCCCCAAGCGCGCCATGGGCGACAGAAACTCGGTCTACGAACTCCAGAACTACATCATTGGACCCTCGCCCGCGAACCCGCTCGATTTCGAACGCATCAACTATCCCAAGCTCCTCGCGAGCCTCACGGTTCGCAACAACGCGCAGTCCGGCGTGTCATCGCATCCTGTCGACTTCATCGCGATGCGTCTGCCGGACAGTTCAATTTGGCTCTATGCCGACGAAGATCATCAAGCGCTGATCGAATCCCGCCAAAACGACCTCCGGTACACGACGATCCGGAATCTGCACCAGGACATCGACGGTGCGATTCACTATGACGCCGTTCCGCCCGGCCCCGGCTTTCCTCTGCACGTGTTTGAAGAAAATCGCCCCGAGTTGCTCAACTCGTGGCATTCAGAACTCGAGTGGATGCATGCCATGCAGCAAGCGAAATACTCGAACGGCATGGTTGCGCTCGAAGAACAGTTCCTACAATCGCCGCCGCGCGACTCCACGCTGCTCGCACGTTTCAACCAGCGCCGCCGCCGTCTGGCGGAGCCCGATTTTCTGATATTCGCCAACGATCATTGGAATTTCAACGTACGCAATTTCAACCCGGGCGGAAATCACGGCTCGTTCCTGCGCGCGTCGACGCATTCGATCTTGCTCTTCGCGGGCGGCGCCGACACCGGTATCCCGCAACACCTGGAAATTCAGGAGCCGTACGACAGCCTGAGCTTAGTCCCAACGATTTTGGATTTGATGGGAAAGCACGCTGAAGCAGCCAAGCTGCCCGGTCGTCCCATCCAGGAAATTCTGCCAGGCCGCTAGCCTAGCTTCGCGCGAGAACCGCGTCCCATTCGTCCAGCGCGTCCCACACTGCTTGCTGTGCGGCCGCAGCTTCGGCGCAAGCCCCGCAACACTTCAGATGCCGCTCGAACGCAATTTGCGCGCTCGGCCCGAGCGTCCGCGCCGTATAGCCAACCACTAATTCCCCGCTTTCATCCAACCCCAGCGGGCATCCCATGTCTTCCCTCCCAATAACCGTGGGGCGGGCCCCCTGCCCTGCAGCCGACGCCCCCGTCGACTCGCCCTTATGCCATGTGCGCCAATCGCGCTCTCAGGGCTTCGTACGCCCGAAATAGCAGCGATTTCACGGCCGACTCCGAGCACCCGATCGCACCCGCGATCTGCGCGTACTCCATCTCCCGATACTTGTGCATCATCACCGCGGCGCGCTGCTTCGCGGGTAAGCCTTTGATCGCCTCCCGTACCTCCCGCAGCTTCGCCTGATACACCAGCTCCTGCTCAACTGTCCTGCGCCGGTCCGGCACCTGCCTGCCTGCGCCGTTCGAGGTCTCCTCGTCCAAACTCGTTTGCGACTTCTCACTGCGCCCGTCGCGAATCCAATTCAACGCCAAATGCGTAGCGATCCGAAACGCCCAGGTAGTGAACTTCGCCGTCGCCTCGTAATTTCCTCGCGACTTATACACCCGCAGGAAAACTTCCTGCGTCAGCTCCTCCGCCACCGCCTCATTCTGCACCATGCGATACAGAAAATGGAGTATGGGCCCGCGATGCCTCTCGAGCAGTAACGCAAAGCTCCCCGGATCTCCGTCCCTTACTCGCAGCATCAACTCGGCGTCCCAATCGCGATGCGCCGGAATGCTGGTTGTTCTATCGTTGTTAACCCCTCCGTCCCAGGAAGGTTGCGCCGCGCACGTGGTCAGCTGCCCGGTTTCTTGGTCGATCAGATCAGGTATCATCTCGCCTGACCCTCACGACGGGAAATTCCCGTCCCGGTTTACATTATTCCGGCTTTAGTCTATTCCGGCTTTAACGCCCGCTCCATTAATTCGCGGATCGCCTCGCGCGGCGAAATCCGCCCGCCTAGAATCGCCCCCATCTGTTCTGTAATGGGCATATCCACGTGGAACTTGCGAGCCAAATCCACAGCCGCCGCAGTGGTTTCCACCCCCTCTGCGATCATCTGCATCGAACCGGTGATCTCGGCGAGCTTGCGTCCTTTCGCCAGTTCGACGCCGACGCTGCGGTTCCGGCTGAGCGCTCCATTACAGGTGAGGACTAAGTCCCCAAGCCCAGCCAAACCCGACAATGTTCGCGGCTGTCCCCCGAGGGCAATCGCGAGCCGCGTAATCTCCGCCAGGCCGCGCGTGATCAGCGCCGCCAGCGTATTGCTCCCGAGGCCCAGCCCCTCGCAGATCCCCGCCCCAATCGCGATGATATTTTTCAGCGCCGCGCCGATCTCCACGCCCGCCGGATCGCCGCTCGCGTACAACCGAAACGTCGGTCCCGAAAAATCACGTTGGATGGATGCGGCCAGCTCATGGTCGTCGCTTGCTATAACTACGGCCGTTGGCTCCCCCGCCGCCACTTCACGCGCGAACGTCGGTCCCGACAACACAGCAATGCGCGGCGCAAACTTTTCGCCGATCACCTCCCGCGCCACTTCTGACATCCGCAACAGCGTGCCTTGCTCCAGGCCCTTGGTAGCACTAACGAAGCGAATCCCCGGCTCGAGACGCGGCAGCATGTCCCGATATATCGCTCGTGCAAATCGCGACGGCATCACTCCGATGACGACGCCCGCACCCGCCAGCGCCGATCGCAAATCAGTCGACGGCACAATGTTCGCGGGCAACGAAAATCCCGGCAGAAACACATCGTTCACGCGCGTCGCGCACATCCGCTCCACCAAATCGGCCTCATGCGCCCACAGCGAGATTTGCTCGAACCTGGGCGCCAGCACGATCGCGAGCGCCGTGCCCCAGCTCCCCGCGCCGACTATACACGCTCCGCTCATCGCGGATTGCCAAACCGGAAAACGTGTTCTGTCCCGGCCCGTATCCGTTCGATATTCGCCCAATGCCGGTAGATGATAAACGCGCCCGCCCCGAGCGCCGCCAAAATCACAACCTGCGGCGGATGTTCAATCAACCACACAGCGAGCGGAAGCGCGCCCGCCGCTACAATCGACCCCATCGAAATCTGCCTCGTCGCCGCCACCACAAGCACAAACACCACCAGCGCCGCGAGTAACGGGACAGGCGTCAAGTACAAGAACGCTCCGATGAAGCTCGCCACCGCTTTCCCGCCCTGAAACTTCAAATACACCGGATACGCGTGCCCCGCCATCACCGCCAGCGCCGCCAGGCTCATCCATACGGGTGACCCGTCCGACAACTTATCCGCCAGCCACACCGCGAACACGCCCTTCGCGATGTCGAGCAGCAAGGTCGCCACTGCTACTGCGCGACCCGTGGTGCGCAACACATTCGTTGCGCCGATATTGCCGCTGCCTTTCTGGCGCACGTCCTCGCCGGTCTTCCAGCGCACCAGCAAATATCCGAACGGAATCCCGCCCGCGAGATACGCAATCACGACCGCTACCAGGGGCATCATTGGGCATGACTCATCGGGGCCTGGAGTGGATACTCCGAAAGCTTGGTGTAGATGGATCCGGCCTGCCCCGGCTGGCTGCGATACAAGTAAAATCGATCCACTGCAAACGACCCGTAATCCACCGACTCCAGTTGTGCAATCGCATTCCGCAGCGCCTGCAGCGGAGCCGGCTCTTTGATGCGCGCCAGCGTTAAATGCGCGTTGTAAGGACGTTCTTCGGTTGCGATCCCGAGCGGCACCAGCGTCGTGTCGATGTCCTTCGCCAAGCCCTCCAACCGGTCGCCTCCTTGCACCCCCACCCAAAACACGCGCGGATGGTGTGGATTCGGAAACCATCCCAGCCCTTTGACTTCAGCCGCAATAGGCTGGCGCCGCGCGACACCCCGTAAGGCAGTCTCTAATTGGGGCAGCTTCTCCTGCGGCCATTCGCCGATGAACTTCAGCGTCACATGCAGGTTGTACACCGGGCTCCACTTCAAATGCGCGCACGGGCGCAGATGCGTCAGCAATCGTTCCAGCCGCTCTTGGACGTCCTCACGCAGGTCGATCCCAGTGAATAGCCGCATGCTAACCTCCTAGCATACAGGAAGCAAGCCGCATTTCAGTCGCGCAAATTTTGGCGGATTCCACGAGGCTCACCCGCGATTTCTACGCGCGACCCGCCATCGAAGTGGCGCGCGATTGCCTGGGTAAGATCCTGGTGCATGGCTCCGCCGCCGGACGCATTGTCGAAGTGGAAGCGTACCTCGGCGTCGGCGATCGCGCCGCTCATTCCTGGCGCGGCATCACCGCTCGAACACGTGTCATGTTTGGACCACCCGGCCACGCCTACGTCTATTTCATCTACGGCATGTATGAGTGTTTGAATTTTGTGTGCGAACCCGAGGGCCAGGCCGGATGCGTCCTGATCCGCGCACTCGAACCGCTCGCTGGAATTCCCGCGATGCGCCGCCGGCGACCCGCCGCCCGCAAAGTCGAAGACCTGGCCTCGGGTCCGGGCAAACTCACGCTCGCGATGGGCATCACGCGCAAACTCAATGGCGCCGATCTAGTCACCGGGCCATTGCAAGTCCGCCGCCCAATCGCCGAGTCCCCGATCGAAGTGCAAACCACCCCACGCATCGGAATCACGCACGCCGCCGACTGGCCGCTGCGATTCGTAATCGCCAACAATCGATTCGTGAGCCGGTGAAATATGAGTGCCAGCATCAAGCATCGACGACTAATTATCTACTCCCTATCCCACACCTGGGTGGTTGTGGACATCACGACCATCGGCCTGCCCAACGAGATCTATCCAGAGGAGGGGTAAGCTGCAGATGGTACCAACCCTTCGCTTCCAAAGCTGGAAACCGTGGAGCAGCATCTCGTCGCATCGGGAGCCACGACGGTAATGATCGAGAAGACTTCCGTGCTTCTCAAGAAGACATCCATAGCTCTCCTGTCCATCATGTGAATTGACCCGTCCGCTCGATGAGTCCCCTCCCGCTACGGCCTAAGGTTAATCCCCCAGCCCCATGGCGTCGTAAGCGCAATTGCCTATGCACGTTAAGCATTTCACTGCGTAGTAATTGCTGGCTTCGAGTCCTAAGATGGAATCCAGATTGGCTCATACCGGGATTTGACTCATACCGAGATCTGACTCATGAGGTGCCGCTACTGCAATACCGCCCTAGCGCCGTTGCGCAGCCTCGCCGATGGCGAGTTCTGTTGCGACGACCATCGCGATGCTTTTCGCGAGCAGCTATCCACCACTCCACAGTCTCCTGAAGCTCCCCTCGAAGCGCCGCAAGAGGCTCAAGCCATCGCCGAGCCCGTGGTGCACGTGGTCCCCGTTACTCCGATCGCCCAGATCGCCCCTATCGCCGAAGAGGCACCCGCTCCCGAGCCCGAAGTCTCCGCAGCTATACAAATGTTGCGCCTCCGGTTCGCTCCTTCCCCGCCCTCCCTCGCGGAGCCGATCGCCCACGTCGAAGAGCCGCCCGTTGCTACACCCCTAGCTACACCCATCGTTGCGCCCGAACTTCCCGCCGTCCCTGAGCCCGCACCCGCGCAAATGCAAGAGGTTGAACCCGAGCCGGCGGCATACGAAGACACGCCACCCGAGCAGGCTTACGAAGAGGCGCTTGAGACCGAAGATCCCACCGATACCGCCGAGCAGCCCGCTCCATCCTGGCGCGACGCGACAATTTCCTGGAAATGGGTTTGCACGGCGTGGAAAACCGCTCCCCGCGACCTGAAACTGGTCACCGTGGCGCTGCCGATTCTTGCCGCGATCGCCGTCACCGGTTCAGTTCCCAAAGTGCCCATCAAGACCGTGGCACCCGCCCAGGTCGCCCAGGTGCAAAAGGTGGTCAATGAACAGTGGAAGAACCTCAACCAAACCATTTCCAACCGCGCCGCCATCTCCTACGCCGACGATTTTCGCTCCGGCCTGGACGCCTGGCAGAGCCGTTCCAACTTGACCACCAGCTGGTCCTATGATGCCGCCGGGTTCGTGCGTCCCGGCCCGCTGGCGCTCTTCAAGCCCACGCTCGAGCTGGCCGATTACCGCTTCGAATTCCTGGGCGAAATCGATCAGAAAGCCATCGGCTGGGTGTTTCGCGCCGAAGATCTGAAGAACTACTACGCCATGAAGCTGGTGGTGGTCAGGCCCGGCCCCCTCCCCCTGGTCGACATGGTCCGCTACGCCGTGATCAATGGCAAGGAGGGGCCGCAGATCCGCAAGCCTTTACCGATGACCGTGCGCACCGACATGCTGTACCGCCTAATGATTGACGTGCGAGGAGCCGATTTCACTGTTATGGCACAGGGCCAGGTAGTGGATTTCTGGACCGATCATCGCCTCCAGCACGGCGGCGTCGGTTTCTTCTCGGGCCGCGGCGAGCGCGCCCGGCTGCGCTGGGTGGAAGTTTCGCATCAATATGATGCGCTGGGAAGAGTGTGCGCCTATCTTGCGCCCTACGGACTTGAGGGCAGAAACGGGAGTTTCAACTAACTATGAGCCAAAACACGCCGAAAACATCTCTAGAGTCGGCCAAGACGGCCAGCCTCGCCAAAGCGGTTTCCCTGCACATGGAAGGCAAGCTCGCAGAAGCTTTGGATGAAGTGAACCGGGTACTGGAAACGGGCGAAGGAACGCTCGAAATCTTCTCCGCCAAAGCCCAGATTCAATTTGAACTCGAGATGTACGAGGACGCGGCTCAGAGCTACGCCAAGCTCCTCAGTATGCACCCCCGTCACGCCAACGCCAATCTCAACATGGCGGTGTGTCTGGAGCGGTTGGGGCGCTGGCAGGAAGCGGCCGACTTCTTCGAAAAGGCCGCGGAGGCTCAACCGGACCGTCTGGACGCCCGGCTCGGCCTGGGCATCGCGCAGCTGCATCTGGAAAAATCGGACGCCGCCGCCGACAGCTTCGATCGCGTGCTCGAACAGCAGCCCGATAACGTTACCGCGTATTTCGGCAAGGCCGTTACGCTACAGCTCCAGTGGAATTTCGACGAAGCCGCGCGGATTTATCAATCCATCCTCGCGAGCAATCCGGAATTCGAAGAGTGCATCATCAACCTGGTGACCATCGGCATGGCCCGCAAGGATCACCCCATGATCGCCGATTATTCGGAAAAGCTCCTGCGCCTGCGGCCCAATTCGCAGACCGCGCTGGAAGGCCTGGCCACTTGCGCCTTTGCCTCCGGCGATTACGAAGCGGCGCTGCGCTACTGCACCAAACTCACCGAATACACACCTGAGAGTTTCGACCGCTGGTTCAACCTCGGCGTTGCCGAGCAGAAGACCGGCAATCTGGATGGCGCAGCCAAAGCCTATTCGGAAGCCGTCCGTCTGCGGCCCGATGCCAGCCAGGCGCATGTGAATCTGGGCGTCATACATCAGGAATCCGGCGACCTGACCAGTGCCCGCGCCTGCTACGAAAAGGCGCTCGAAATCACGCCCGATCAATATGAAGTGCTGAACAATCTCGCGGCCGTGCTCGACAAGCAAGGCTCCAAGGAAGAAGCTGAACGCATCTACTCGCGCATTCTTGCTAAGAATCCGGATCTCGAAGAAGTCTGGTTCCGCCTCGGCTACCTGCGCCTGGATCGGGGCGATTCGCGTGGCGGCGCTGAAGCATTCCGCGCCTGCACAGAAAAACGGGAGGGATGGATCGAGGCTGAGCTAAACCTCGGCATCTGCTGCTGGAACATGGGCGACCAGGAAGGCGCAACCAAGGCCTTCGAAGCGGTCCTGGCGGGCAATCCCGATTCCATCGACGCGCTGCGCGGCCTGGCTGCGCTGGCGGTCCAGAACAACAACCTCGACCAGGCGCTGGAACACCAGGCCAAGCTCATCGAAAAGGGTGAGCGCAGTCCGGAGCTGTTCTATAATACGGGTCTGCTGCTGCAGAAATCCGGCCAGTTGGGCGACGCCGAGCGGCTCTACCGCGAAGCGTTGCAGGAGCGCGATCAGTTTCCCGAAGCTCTCCTGAATCTCGGCCACGTGCTCAAAGGCCTCGGCCAGCAGGACGAAGCGCGCGATTGCTGGAAACGTGCCCTCGAACAAAAACCCGAGCTCGCCGAAAACTACTTCGGAAAGGCCAACTAATCTCGAAGTCCGGCAATTTGCCCGCCGCGATTTGCGGCGCATAGTTGAAATAGAACGCGACTGCTTTGGCCGCGATGCGTGGCCCGCGAAGCTGTTTCTTGCCTATTGGCAAGCCAGTCCCGAATTTTTCCTGATCGCCAAAGATCGCGGCAAAATCGCCGGTTACAGCATCACGCGTACCGATTGGCGCGGCGCTGAACTCGAATCCATCGCCGTAGACCCGCACTGTCAGGGCCGCGGCATCGCTCAAGCTTTGCTCCAGGCGACCATCGCCCGCCTCGACAGCAGCGCCCTGCGGCTGATGGTGAACACGACCAACGAACCGGCATTGCGTTTCTACCGGCAATTCGGATTCATCCGCACGAGGAAAGTCGCGAATTATTACGGAGCCGGCCGCGATGCCTGGCGCATGCGTTTGAAGCTGGCCAACCTAAGGCCAGAACAATAGCGCCAGAAACAGACACAGCCAAATCCCGGCCAGAAAATGCCAATACAAGGCCGCCGCTGCCGCCCGGCTGCGCTGGCGCTTGAAATCGAAAAGCACGACTTCGGGCCTCACCGATGCTTTGATCAGCAGGTACACCAACGCCGCGATGCCGCCCATCAAATGCAGCCCGTGCGCTCCAGTCAGCACATAAAACAGAGAGCTGTGCGGATTGTTTCGCAGATAAATTCCCTGCCCCGCCAGTTCCCGCAGCGCGAACACTTGCGAAGCGAGAAACGCGACGCCGATCACAACCGTCAGTTCCAGCCAACGCGCATACCGGAAGCTGTTCTTGCGATCGAACGCCCCGCGCCCTAACTCAAGCGTCCAGCTGCTCGCAAGAATTAGAGCCGTGCTCAGCCACAGCAGCGGCGGAACGTGAATATGCTGCCAATGCGCGGGCGCTTTGGCGCGTTCGTGATACGCCACCCCGATGGTCACGAACAGCATCGTGATCGAGACCAGCAGGAACCGCATGGCGAGCAGGCCGGCCCCTGGAACACCGCGGCCACCCCGATCGCCGTCGTCGCCGCCACCGCCGCCCGGATCGAACGGACCGTGATCGCGAGGACCACCACCGCCTGGCCCGCCGGTCTTTACTTCGACGATTTCGGCTACCGGCATACATTCGTGATATCACATAGGAATGCCTGAAATCAGCCGGAGACAATTCGCGACGCAACTTGGAGGCTCGCTGATAGTAGCGGGCGCGGCCGCGCGATCGGTACGCGCCGCCGACTCCCCCATCGATCAGATCCTTCAATCCTCCTTGCAGCAGCACAAGATTCCGTGCGCTGTGGCGATGGCCGCGACGTCGACCAAGACCACCTACTCCGGCGCATTTGGAACGCGCGATTCGAAATCCGGAATCGCCGTAACTCCCGAATCCATCTTCATGATCGCGTCGATGACCAAACCCGTCACCTCCGTCGCTGCCATGCAATTGGTGGAGCAAGGCAAGCTCAAGCTCGATGAGCCCGCAGGCACCTACATTCCGGAACTCGGCTCGCTTCAGGTATTGCATGGGTTCGACCCGGCCACGGGCAAACCGATCCTGCAGCCGGCCACGAAACCCGTTACGCTGCGCCGGCTGCTGACGCACACTTCTGGATTCGTGTATGACACCTGGGACGCCGACATGCTGCGCTACGAAAAAGAGGCGGGCGTGAGCTTTCCACTTGGCACCGTCGCCCCGCTGACTCCACTGATGTTCGAACCAGGGGCGCGCTGGCAGTATGGAACCAGCGCCGATTGGAGCGGCAGATTAGTCGAGGCCGTCACAGGCTATACGCTGGAACAATATTTCCAAAAGTACATTCTGGAACCGCTGGACATGAAGGACACCGGCTTCAGCGTTCCGGCCGCGAAGTTCGATCGCATGGTCAGCGAATACACGCGGCAGCCGGATGGATCGCTAGTCGAGAATCCGCGGACATTGCCTCCGCCTCCCAAGGCCTTCAACGGTGGCGGCGGTTTATATTCCACGGCGGGCGACTATGTGCGCTTCATGCAGATGATCCTGCTGCGCGGACATGGACCGAACGGCGCCCAGATTCTTCGGCCCAAAACACTCCTGATGATGGAAACCATTCAAACCGGCGATTTGAGCGCGGGCAAGCTCAAAACCTCGCGGCCGAACATTTCAAGCGATGTCGATTTTCATCCTGGGTTCAAAGATGGATTTGGATTTGGGTTCCTAATCAATTCCGAAGGCTATGACGGCCGCCGTTCGGCGGGCAGCCTGGCGTGGGGCGGCGTGGCGAATACCTATTTCTGGATCGATCCGCGCAAGGGCGTGGCGGGCGTGATCATGATGCAGTTTCTTCCGTTCGCAGATAAAGAAGCGCTCGCGGTGTTGGGCGATTTCGAGCGCGCAGTGTACGCGGCCACCTGATCACCAGCCCATTCTCTCGCGCAACGACGTAATGTGGGCCACGTGATGGCGTCCGTGCCACCCGTACAACGCTGCGTTGTTTTCCAGGCTGACCAAGCCCAATTCGGGATGCCGGAAGGTGCGCTTCCATTCGCCCTCTGTGAGCGATCGCAGCAGGGGCACCCAGCGCGCGTGCAGCGCTTCAAGCAACACGAGCGATGGTTCCACCGGCAGGCTGCGGGCGTCGGCGAGTTCGGCCCATCGTCTTTCGTCGTAGGGTTTGATCACGGGCTGGTCTTCGGTCAACGCCAACCGATAGCGCACGTAGCTGTTCATGTGGCTGTCGGGAACGTGGTGTACAACCTGGCGGACGGTCCAGCCACCGGGACGATACGGGGTGTTGAGTTGCTCGTCGTTGAGACCGGCAACGGCGGCGCGCATGTGCGCGGGAGTCTTGGCAATCTGATCGATGAAGGTTGCGAGCTCATCGGCGCTCACTGATTTCGGGAAGTGGAATTCGCCTACTGGATAGCGAAGGTCTGGAGTGCTCATGAGATTTGTTGGGATACCCAAGCGCTGAGTAAATGCCCTCCTCCTGAGACGGAGAGCCCATCGGAACGTCCCGAAAAATATCGGGCGTTGATTGCGTCGGCGTTCAGATCTTCGATCTCGCCAAATCCGATACGCGCCAGATCGTTCGCAAGCGCGGCCGGGTGGAAGAATAATCGGAACGGTTCGCCGGCGCGAGCCACTCGTGCCGCCATGGCGTCGAGCGCGAGTTGCTGGTGAGGTTTCAGATGGGAACGCTCGACGGCGTAATCAAACGCTACGCCGCTTCCGGCGGGCAGGCTGGCGATGAATTCGACGGTGGAGTCAAAAGCGGGCCGGGTGAGATAGGGAGTGACGCCGAGCCAGGAAAAGAAGGCGGGCGCCGCGCGGCGGAATCCGGCCCGTTCCAGCTGTGCGTCTAGCGACTGGCGTTCGAAATCCACGGCAACGAAGGTCATCCCGTTCGGGATCGCGATGCCGGCGTCACGAAGCCGGGCGCGCTTCCATTCCTGAGTCGCTGGATGGTCGACTTCGAAGGCGTGGAGTCCCAAGGATTGAAACGGATTGCGGTAGGCGAAAGTGTCGAGTCCCGCGCCCAGCACCACGTATTGGCGAACGCCGCGCTCGACCGCGCAAGCAAGCTGATCTTCGGCATAGCGGCTGCGGACCGCGAGAAACGCCCGCAGAGCCCGGGAGAAGGGTTCCTGAGGATCGGATGGCGGTCCGGACTCCCTGTCGGCAATCGCGACCGCCAATGGGTCATCGAACACTCGCGGCTCGTCAATGAGCTGATGGGCCGCGCGCCGCATGGCGACACGTTGTGCCGTACGGCTGGGTTGGGAGTCACGCATGGGGCTTCAAGACCCAATGTACAACGTACGATGGAGTGATGGACAACGACTTTCTGGGCGGTAAAACGGCAGTTGTTACCGGAGCAACGCGCGGGATTGGCTACGCGATCGCGGAGGCGCTGTTGCGTGTCGGCGCCACGGTGGCGATCTGCGGACGCACGGAATCTAGCGTGTCGGAAGCTGTAAGCAGGCTGACCACCGGGGCGGCCGCTATAGCATCAGGGGGGGCCAAAAGTAAAGTGCTAGGAAAAGCTGCCGATGTAAGAGCAAATACTGAAGTAGAGGAATGGTTTGCATGGGCGGACCAAGCATGGGCGGACCAGGCCGTGGGCGGTCCAGACATCCTGGTGAACAATGCCGGGATCGGGTTATTTAAGAGCACGGCGGAGTTGACGGTGGAGGAGTGGCAAAGGACTCTCGAAACGAATCTTTCGGGGGCGTTCTATTGCTCGCGCGCGGCGTTAGCGCGCATGAAGCATCGCGGCGGCGGCTACATCATCAATATAGGTAGCCTGGCAGGCAAAGATGCATTTGCCGGGGGCGCGGCGTACAACGCTTCGAAGTTCGGATTGACGGGGTTGACGGAAGCTATGCTGCTGGATCATCGGTACGACAACGTGCGAGTGACTCATATAATGCCTGGAAGCGTCGATACAGCTTTTAGTGGCGGATCAGCCAGGACTGATTGGAAGATAGCGCCAGAGGATGTGGGAGAGATTGTACTCATGCTTTTGCGGATGCCGGAAAGGACTTTGGTCAGCCGGGTCGAAGTGCGACCTTCAAAGCCACGCAAGTAGGCTTTGACAACGGCCCCAAAAGTATGGCATGCAATTTGCTCTTGGAAAGTCGGGAGTGGTTGTGAAAGGGGTCCAGAAGACAATGTCACGCGTTAATGTTCCTTTAGATCCAACGCGCACAGGGCGAGATGCGGAAGTCCTGGAAGGCAGCTTACGGCGGATGATCGTCGGGCAGGATGAAGCCATCCAGCAGATCGTTAATATTTACCAAATGCACTTGACCGGGATGTCGCCCACGGGACGTCCCATTGGGAACTTCCTGTTTCTCGGGCCAACTGGATCCGGTAAGACGCGTATCGTGGAGGCAACGGCGGAAGCGCTGGTGCGCAATCCACGCGCGGTAATCAAGATCGACTGCGCCGAGTTCCAGCACAGTCACGAGATCGCCAAGTTGATCGGATCGCCTCCCGGATACCTGGGACATCGCGAAACGCATCCTTTGTTGAGCCAGGAAGTGCTGAACCAATACCATTCCGAGACATGTAAGCTGAGCTTCGTTTTATTCGATGAGATCGAGAAGGCCAGCGACGCGTTGTGGAACCTTTTACTCGGCATCCTCGACAAGGGAACGCTGACACTCGGCGACAATCGCAAAGTAGATTTTTCTAGGGCGCTGATCTTTCTGACCAGCAACCTGGGTGCATCGGAAATGAGCGCACTAGTGAATCCGCGCTTGGGTTTCAATGGCGCAGAGTGCTCGCGGCAGTCCCAAAATGGAATCGTGGACGAGAAGCTGAACGTGAAGATGGCGCGCACCGGCGTTGAGGCCGCGCGGCGCAAGTTCACCCCGGAGTTCATCAACCGTCTGGACAAGATCGTTACCTTCAGGCCGCTCGGAACCAACGAGCTGCGTAGGATCCTGGACATCGAGTTGAATCTGGTGCAACAGCGGATCTTCAATACGTCTCCCGAGCGGAGTTTCGTGTTCAAGGCGAGCGACGAAGCCAAGAATTTCCTGCTGCAAGAGGGAACGGACTTGAAGTACGGTGCGCGCCATTTGAAACGCGCTATCGAACGCCTGCTGGTACAGCCGCTGTCCAACTTGATCGCTACCGATCAGGTGCGTGGCGGAGATTGCGTGAATGTCGATTTCGACGCCGTGTGCAACGCACTGACATTCGTGAAAGAGGCCGAAGGGCTGGCTGTCCACGCCATGGCGGACCTGGTGGATCGCTCCATCTCGATGCCGGCTTTCGCACTGGCGAACAGCGCCTTTATCGAAGCGGGCAAGACGCAGAGCGCGCGGTCGTCAAAGCGGGCGTAAGCACAATACAGCAACTTGTGTGGCGGGTCGATACAGCCGGTGTGCTAGCTGGCGCACTCGCCGCGGCCGAGCTGCAGCGAATACTCGACGTCGTCGCCCCAGTCGCGGTACATCTCGGGAGCTAACTCGGGTGGTTTGACCAAATCGTTGGTCATCCCGCGGAAAGTCTCCACTTTCAAGCGCAGCACGTAATCGCGGAAGCTCTCGCCGTTCACCCGATTCGCGATGTAGTGATTCAACACGCGCCGTACAGCCTCTGGCGCTAAGCGAGCCGGAATGCTCTGCACCGCGACTCCAAACCGGATGATGCCTTCCGCGTCGTAACCGCCGCCCAGCAGCATCAGGTAGTAGGGCACTTCTTTGCCCGCGATCTTGCGCGCGTTGCCATAGAATCCGATGTCGCCAATCCAATGCTGGCCGCAGGAATTCGGGCATCCGCTGACTCTGATGCTCAGCTTACGCACCAACGAATCTGAAAAATCCTTCACCACGTCACCGAGGGCCGCGCCCAGGTTCATGGACTTGGTCAGCGCCAGGTTGCAGCTGTAGGCGCCGGGGCAAGTCGTCACGTCGTCGATTTCGTGCGCGCCCGCTGTCGCCAAGTCGATTTGCCGCAGAGCGCTGTAAACTTGCGGTAATGTCCGCAGAGGGACATAGGCCAAGACCAAATTCTGATCTATGGTCACTCGCAGCAGCCCATCGCCGGCGGTACGGGCAATGTGGGCCAATCCATGCATTTGGTTCCCGGTCAGATTACCTTGTGCAATCTTTACCGTGACCATGGCGTAGCCGGTCTGTTTTTGCTCCCGAATGTTGGTTTCAAGCCAGCGCTCGTATTCAGGGTTCGAGTTGCCATTCGATCCCAGAACCGGAGGCAGCTCGGCGCCGGTGCCAAGCGGTGGTGGTGCTGATTGAAAACCACCGAAACCGTCGGGGACCACCTCGGGTGTCGCAATGCCGCCATTGGTCAGGATGTCCTGATAGTTTTTCTCGATTTCTTCCTTCACCCAGTCCCAACCGCGCTCGCGAACGACAAATTTCAATCGCGCCTTGTTCTTGTTCTTGCGGTTCCCGTGCGTGTTGAAGAGGCGGAGAACAGCTTCACATCGGCTGACGAGATTTTCGACCGGGACAAACTCGTCCAGAAGGTGCGCTTCGACCGGGAGTGGTCCCAGACCGCCGCCAACAACCATGCGGAAGCCGCGCTTTCCGTCACGGATGACGGCACGCAATCCGACGTCGTGGATCGCGCCGATCATGCAGTCTTCCTTGCAGCCCGAAAATGCGATCTTGAACTTTCGCGGCATGCTGTCGGTGAGATCTTTGTGCAGGAACGCAAACGCGACCTTTTGCGCGTAGGGATGCACGTCGAACACTTCGTCGGCCAGCAAGCCGCTGAGCGGGCAAGCAGTGACGTTGCGAACCGTGTTGTAGCAGGCTTCGCGCGTGGTGAGCCGGAAATCGGCCAGCTTATGCAGCAGATCGGAGACTTGGGGCAGGGGGACAAAATGATACTGAATGTTTTGGCGCGTGGTGAGGTGGCCTTTGCCGCCGCAAAACTCGTCGGCGATGACGGCCAACTGGTCCATTTGGGCCGCGGTCATCGATCCGCCGGGGATTTTGGTGCGAATCATGTGCACGCCGGCCTGCCGCTGGCTGTACACGCCCCGGCGCAGGCGTTGGGCCCTGAATTCGTCGTCCGTCAGGCCGCCAGCCATGTACTTTTCGGCGTAAGAGCGGAAGAGGTCGATGTCGGCGCGAACGGTGGCGTCGTATTGAGCTTCCGTCTCGTTTTGGAGGTTGAGGAGGTTCGGAACTACGTCAACGGACATGATTACCCTTATCTCTATAGAGATTACTATATTTAGGACTCATTTACAATCTGGAAGGTTTCGGCCGGCATAATACTGGATGCTGTAGCGTTGGGAACGATTCATTGGAGGCAGGCAAGTTATTGACTCTGCGTGGCTAGAGCGACCCGAGAGCTGGTAGTCGATGCGGGGATAGATCCGCCAGACAATCGTGACTACCGAGACGACGGTCAAGACCGCGACAGCCGCGACCGCGCAATCCCGGTGATCGGTTTTCTCGAGAACGGCGGCGAGGATCGCGATAAGCAGGGCGGGCACGATCCAGATGGTGGCCAGGTGAAACGGGGTGCGTGAGAACCCGGCGGCGAGCGCTTGCGGAAGCGCGTTGCTCAATGCCGGGATGAAGCAAAGCAATGCAGCGCTAGCGGCTAGCAGGGCCATCAATTTCGGACTTCGCGCGCGAGCTTCGGCCGTCGCGATGCCGGCAAGAGCGGCAAGGGGCGGAAGCAACGGTAGCAAGTAGCCCGGTAGCTTATTGCGCGAAGCGGAGAAAAATACGAAGCCCCAGGCGAACCATGCCAGAAGAAACTGCGTCCGGCGGTCGCGATAGAGTTGGCGGTTGAAGAGAAGCGCGAGGAGCGGAATCCAAGGGAAGATTCCGGCGAGCAGGATCGGGATGTAGAACCAAATCGGCTGTCCGTGTTGGAGAGTGGTCGACAAGAATCGGCCGAAGTGATGTTTCCAGAAAAAGTCTTCGAGAAACGGCGTGCCGTTGCGGAGGGTGGCGAGCGCGTACCAGGGCGCTGCGACGATCAGCGCCGCGGAGAAGAGAATCACGAGGTCCCGGATACGATGACGGAGGAACCAGAGCGCCGGGATAAAAAGGACGAGCGGGACAAGGCCCTTGGCTAGGATGGCAAGGCCGAGGAGAAGACCGGCGACGAGAGAAGCGCGGACGTTGGCGGTGAATATCGTGAGCATCGCGGCGGCGAATGCCGCGGACATCGGCAGATCGGTGATCGCGACGTGGCTATAGACGAGCCAACCCGCGGATGTCGCAAGAATCGCCGCAGCGAACCAGGCCGCGCGATCGCCAAATTCACGGCGTAGCACGATGAAAAAGTAAATTAAGAACGCGACGCTGGCAAGTGCTACCGGCAGACGCGGGGCCAAGTCGGTGCCGAGGCCGAGCTTGAATCCGGCAGCCGTCATCCAATACAGAAGCGCGGGTTTTTCAAACCACGGCTGGCCCCAGAGACGCGGCGTGATCCAATCGCCCGTCGCTGCCATCGCACGGCCGATTGCCGCGTAGCGCGCTTCGTCGGGACCGATGAGACCGGTGCGAGTCAGCCCAAAGAAGTAGAGGAAGAAAATGGCGACGATCGACCCTGCAGCCCGTATCATTCCGGGCTGGGTTCAGCGAGCGCGACCAATTCCGCCGGCTCACCGCGCCCTCCGACTGCGATCACGATATACTGCTTGCCTTTCGCCATGTAAGTCATCGGCACGCCGGTAGCGTGAGAGGGCAGCTTCAGCTCGGCGATGGTGTCGCCAGTCTTCTTGTCGATCGCACGGAACGTGGATGCGGATGAGCCATTCACCGGGCTCAAGCCAGTGGCGTCGGCCGAGAATAACAACGACTTCGTCACCACAAGCAGCGCGCGTTCGGGATTGCCGAATTTGCTGGTGTCGATGCCCTTCAGCGCGGGATTGTTCTTGATGTCGTCGGGCGGCTGGCCGTTGGGAATCATCCAGAGGTTATCGCCCGAGTTCAAATCGATGGCGGTGATGCGGCCATAGGGTGGCTTGATGATCGGCAGTGTCTTCTCGACTTTTTCGAGGATCACGCTCTTGCCGATGTAGTTCATGTCGGAGTGCTGCGGGTCGTGAACCAAAGCGACGATGTACGGATTCGTCACCGATGGAACATAGAGCACGCCGGTTTCCGGATCGGCCGCGGCTCCTTGCCAATTGGCGCCGCCCGTGGCATTGGGAAGCATCAGCGTTCCCTTCTTGCCATTCGCGTCGAAGACGGACGGAGGAGTGAAGAGCGGGCCCATCTTGTATTGCGATGCGATCTTGAGCGCGGCGGCTTTGAGTGCGGGCGTGAAGTCGATCAGATCCTCGGGCGAGACGCCTTGTCGATCGAAGGCAGCGGGCTTGGTTGGGAATGGCTGCGTTGGAGCGGTTTTTTCGCCTGGCACATCGGACTGGCCGACGGAGCGCTCTTCAATAGGCCATATGGGCTTGCCTGTCTTGCGATCGAACGCGTAGACGAAAGCTTGCTTGGTGACTTGCGCGACGGCTTTGATTTTTTGTCCATTGACGGTGAGATCCAGCAGAACGGGAGCGGCGGGGTTGTCCCAATCCCAGATGCCGTGGTGGATGATCTGGTAGTGCCAAACGCGCTTGCCGGTGCGGGCGTCAACGCAGACCAGGCTTTCATCGAACAGGTCGTCGCCGGGGCGATGGCCTCCGTAGAAATCGCCGGTGGGAGTTTCCACCGGAAGATAGACGTAACCGAGCTCGGGGTCGGCGCTCATGGGTGCCCACACGGCGGTGTTGCCGGTAAATTTCCACGATCCGTTTTCCCACGTTTCGTTTCCGAAGTCGCCGGGCTGCGCGATGGTGTGGAAAGTCCAGAGCAGCTTGCCAGTGTGGACATCGTAGCCGCGCACGTAGCCAGGCACATTGTCTTTCGACGACGGCGTGGTTCCTATTTGCAACGCCGAACCGACCACGACGGTATCGCCGACCACGATGGCGGGCGAGGTTGCGCCGATGATTCCGGGTTTTATGTTTTCACGATCGAGACCGATCAGAAGATCGACGATGCCGTTATTGCCGAACCCGGCGGCGGGAAGCCCGGTTTTGGCGTTGAGCGCGATCAACTGATAGCCGAGCGAGATAGTGAGGATGCGCTCGTCACTTTGTCCGCCTGGTTGGTTGTTGCTCCAATAGGCGACGCCGCGATTGTTGAAGCGGACGGCGTGCTCGCCGCGATCGCCTTCATCGAAGCGATACATCCAGAGCGTTTCGCCAGTGGTGGCGTCTACGGCCACGGTGTCGCGGCGCATGCCCGCGGTGAAGTAGAGAACGCCGTGGACCATCAGTGGCGTGACTTCGTAGTTGGGATCGGCGCGCGGGCCGAAGTTCTGCGCTTTCCAGGTCCAGGCGACTTGCAGTTTAGAGGCGTTATCGCGATTGATTTGATCGAGGGGGGAATACTTGGTGCTTTGCGCGTCGCCACCGTAGTAGCGCCATTCCCCCGACGCGGTGCCAGATTGAGCGAGTGCGAATCCAATGGGTAGTGAGAGCAGCAGTACAGCGCGCGCGAGGGGCATCATGAGCTTCCTCGAAAATTATACATGCTGGCGCGGTGTGGCCGCGTCGAAGAAATGTCTTAGAGAACGTTCGGACCAGTAACGTTAGAAGCTGAATCCCACTTTTGCAAGAAAGAGCTTGCTGACCTTGTCCAGCCCGTTCGGATTAAACACTGTATAGAAGCTATCGGCGTCGCCCCTGACGTAGTGTCCTTCGAGCTTGGTATAAAAATGACGGTTGAAATCGTAGCGGGTGTTCAGCGCTGTGTCATCAGTGTAATTGTTGGGATCGCTCGGATCGTGATTGCCTTCGGGGCTCCAATCATGAGAATAGTATGACCCGGCACTTATTTTGTCGGTGAAATGCCAAGATCCCATGAAGTAGTAAATTCGCGAGGGCAGATAGGTGAACAGCGGCGTGCCAATCCGCTGGTAGCCGGGCTCAATGTTCCACTCGGCGTCCAGTTTCAATTTGCCTCTTTCGAATTCGACATAGTAATCAAAGGTGGTGTACCTAAAGGCCGCCGGAGTGGCAACCCCGTCGCTCAGCGCGTCGGGAGCCTTCAGGGTGGTCCTCTGGTATGAGGCGCCGACAATGAACCCGGATAGCGGCGTTTTCCACCGGACGTCCGCGCCCTCTGTGGGTCCGCTCGCATCGCCCACCGCGACGCCGGACTCTGCGAGGTCGAGAGCGAAGCCCTCATCGGGATCCTGCGTTCGTTCCCCCGCGAAGCCCTGCCAGGAGATGGTGCCCAACTTATGAGAAAGGGGAATGTCGCCGTAGGCTACGAATCCGGTGTGAGTAAGATGAAAGCTGCGCAGATCCGCCGGATACACGGATTGCGGGAGCAGCGCCCACGGATAGAGCACATCGATGTCCTGGATGTCGTTGAACAGGCCCAAGGGGGTTTTGACCTTTCCCGCGCGGATACCGAAGTGATCATTAAACTTGTAATCGCCTAATGCCCAGTCAATGGCAATCTTTTGCTGGCCGATCTCGCCCAGCATGTAGGAATGGAGCTGGATGCCGACTCGTAAATGCTCCGTCAGGGGATCCGTCAAGTTGAGTACGATGTCATTCCAGCGAAAGCTGCCGTTGCTCGAGTCCGTGCTCAGCCAATTGTTGGATGAGCTGAAGAGAAATCCCTGCGAGAGCCCTCCGTGGATTTGAATTTTCTCGAAGATGCCATCGTCTTGTGCACTTGCGACTGCGGCACAGAGGGACACTCCGAGCATAATACGCGAGAACATTTGAAAACCTCCTGGCTACCGCCTTGGCAGCGCTATTACGCGTCAAGAGCATGGCCTAGCCTCACACTTGACATATCGCTCAGGTAGGAGATTTCTCTAGTTTTCGCCGCTAGTTTTCGAGGTGAAACGCGAGGAGCAAAGAAAAAGGCCGCGGCCCCCGAAGGAACCGCGGCGGAGTTATCGTGGAAGGGCCGACGATAGTGTCGGCCGCAGACCGGGGGTCTGCCCCACTTTAGAACAGATACTTGATTCCGAACTGGATAATTCTGGGATTGACGCTGGTGGAGGTGATCTCGCCGAACGTTGGTCCCAGCTGAGCTAAGCCGGGGGCCGGCGAAGCTAGCGGATTGTTGAACTGCGCGTGGTTGAAGGCGTTGAAGAACTCGGCACGGAACACCAAGGTCTGTCGCTCGGTAATCTTGGTGGTTTTCACGATCGTGATGTCCCAGTTGAATTGACCTGGTCCGGAAACGATACCCACACCCGTATTGCCATAGCCCGTTCCGTCGCCGTAGATGCCTCCGGTCGGAGCGGAGCAGAAAGCCGAGTTATTGAAGTAGCCCGGGCCACCACTGTTGCCACCCAGACGCGACGTAAGGCTGCCGCTCGAAAGGATGGAGTTGTAGGTTTGTCCGGGACAAAGGTTCGCCGTGTTGGCAACCGAATTGGTGCCGTAGATGCTGCCCGCATTCGGATCGACGATGGTGATCGGTCCGCCGTCCTGAATGGTGGTGACGCCGGAAACGTTCCAGCCTTCGGCCACCTTTCCGAGCAAGCCGTCGTGTTTGCCGAACGGCAGGTCGTAGCTGTAATTGATGACAACGCGTTGTGGCCGGTTAAAGTAAGCCGGTCCGTACTGTGATGCAAGGTTGCTCGCGTTGTTGATGTTGGCGCCCACAGCGCCGCCGCTGTAGTAATTGATGTTCGTCAAATCCTTACTGTAGGTGTAGGCAGCCTGGACGATCAGCCCGTGCGAAAAGCTCTTCCGCAAGGTGACCTGCAGGCTGTTGTAGTTGGAAACGCCGTCGAATCCGCTGCCCTGCACGCCTACCGGCTGGTAACCGAGGTAGGGAACGCGCAAAGCAACGTTCTCAAGCGAGTTGGTGGTCTGGCCGTTGATCGGGTTGCTCGGGCTGGCTAACTGCGCCGTATTGTAGTTGTGGTAAGCATCCAGCAAGTTGATGCCGCTGGACCCTACATAGGACGTCTCGAGCACCCAGTTCTTGGCAAACTCGTATTGCAAATTGACGTTGTACTGCCGCACCAGGGGAGTGTGCATATCCTGGTAAACGAAAGGCGCGCTCAAGTACGAGTTGTAGGTGGGCGAATTACACGGGATGGGACTCACCGCCGTGGGCGCCGCACTCAAACAGGCGGGATTGAAATAGCGCTGGGGAAACACTCCGATGGGAGTCACCGGAAAAGGGTTCGACAGGGTCTGCTGATTCCCGGAGCCTACGTCAGCCGTTCCGGAATAGGGAGGGCCCTGCTCCAGGCCGTGAACCAGAGCGCCGACATCGACGCGATCGTAGAACAGACCGAAGCCGCCGCGCAGCACCAACTTGCTGGTGAGCTGTTCGGCAAATCCCACGCGGGGAGCGAAGTTGCTGAGCGGGACATGGCTCGAAATCGGCAGGTTGCCCGCATTTTGTAGAACACCGGCGGGAACCGCGCCGTATGTCGCCGTGCTGTAGTTACCCGGCACCACCCAACCGACCAGGTTGTTGGCTCCCATATTGGGACCAATGGGAGGTGTGGGGACCTTTTGCAGCTGGCTGGTCCAAAGGTTGGTCAGATTGCCGTATTTGTCGCTGAGCGATCCGTCATATTCCCAGCGGATGCCAACGTTGAGGGTGAATTTCGAACTGATCTTGTAATCGTCTTGAACGAAGGCGTTCTGGTCGGGCAGCCGATAGCCGTGAACCACGCCCTGCTCGGGCCCGGCGACGCAGAAGATACAGCTCAATTCATTGCCTGGGCCGCCGACCAGGAAGTCGTTAAAGGTACCCATCAGAAGCCAGCCGCGCTCGAATCCTTGGTAAACGATGTTCCACTGGTTCTCTTCATATTCGTAACCGGCGCGAATGGTGTGCTTACCATGCGACCAGGAAATCTGGTCCGAAAATTGGATCCCGGTGGTGGGGCTGAATGCGGGGTTGAAGGTGTTGAACATCGTGTATCCGCCGGTAGCGATGTCAATGCCCGGGGGCAACTGAAGGCCTGGGACCAACGGAGTGATTCCTAAGTCCTGGGGTGTGCTGCCCGGGATCTCGGTATCGGACAAACGGGCGAGATTGCGCTGCATCGATGCCCGGAGTTCGTTTACCAGACTATTCGAAATGATGGTGGTCAGCTTGATAGAAGCGTCGGTGTTGGAGTAATAGTCTGTCGACGGCTCGCCCGGGAGATTGCCGTTGAGGGGAACAGTCTGAGGATCGCGCGTATAGAAGTAGCGCATCGCCAGAGTGTTCTTGCTGTTGATCAGATAGTCGCCGTTAATCACCATTTGATCGGCATTGTAGAGCGCGGGAATGCTGAAGGCGACGTTGCTCAGGGTGGTCGCGCCAGAGCTGGGGAAGTAATATTGGCCGTTTGGCAGCTTCAGATTCAGGATGTTCAATGCCACCGGGCTGAGGTTGGAGCCGTTGCAGGCGAGGTTAGGGCCAAAGCTGGAATTTCCGCAATTCAAAGCGGCCAACTGCTGGGCCCAAGCGGATGCGGGGTTCGTGCTCCGGGCGCCACCGGGGATGGGAGGCAGCACAGCGTCGGTAAAGCCCTGCGGACTAGCGACACCGTTCTTCTCGCGGGTTCCTTCGTAGCTGCCGAAGAAGAATATTTTGTCTTTCTTGATTGGCCCGCCAATGGTGCCCCCGAACTGATTCAAATTCAAAACCTGGTGGGGACAGCTTTGGCCGGCGTAGGTGGTGGAGCAAGTATCTCGATTGTAGAAAAAGTCGTTGGCGTCGAGGTCCGCGTTGCGGAAGAACTCGAACGCATCGCCATGGAACTGGTTTGAACCGGACTTGGTCAACACGTTGACGTTCGCGCCGGGATTGCGCCCGTAGCTGGCGTCGTAGGTGGAAGTTTGAACCTTAAATTCCTGAATGGCGTCCGGGCTGGGAATACCGATGCCGGCATAAATATTGACATCGTTGGCGGTGTCGGGGTGAGCGATGCTGTTGATAGCC
>DATHMO010000266.1:0-18690 GCA_035486995.1 Bryobacteraceae bacterium | reverse complement strand
TAGCGTTACTAGATCGTTAGTCCTACAGTTCGCTCAACGCCGCCACCAGCGCCCCCCGCGCCGTAGAAACCATCGGATTCGTCGCCAGCCGGACTTCGGAAATCGCCACCGGCAACTCCACTTCCCGCAGGCTCTTCTCGAACCGATCGCGGAATCCCGGCGGCACCGCGCTCCCGCCGCTCAGCACCAGAGGAATCGGCCGATTCAGCTTCGGCATATTCTGTACGCTCGCGAACTGATCCTTCAGCGCCGCCACCAACGCCTGGATCATGTCCTCATACGCGTTGCTCAGCGACTGGTGGATTTTATTGGTGAAGTGCCCGTTGAAGTGGAACGATTCTTCCTTGATGGTCCGGATACGGGTGGCCGGCTCGCCGCGTGCCTGCGACGCCATGGTATCGATGAAATCGCCCGCCTTCGGAATGCTGAAGCTGAACACTGGCACTGACAAGTAGGCGAGGCAGACGTTGCATAACCCGCCGCCGCAACTGACCCCGATCCCGGTGTAATTGGAATTCTCCAGCTCACCATAGACCACCGCCAGCCCTTCCGAAATGCTGTGAGCATCGTAGCCCAGCTTCGACAGCATGCTCTTCAAATCCTCTTCATGCTCGTTCACTTCTTCGCCCGACCCGAGCGGCGGCGCCGGCACGCTGAAGCACAGCCTCCGCCCTTTCCCTGGCTCCTCGTTGGTCAGCAACGCGACGATTTGCCGGACCAGCGTCAGGCTGCTGCTCTCATCCGGATTCAAAATGCCGCGCAGCATCGGACGCCGCGTCTCTTTGTGGAACAGATTGGCAAAGCGCTCCGATTCGTCGCCGTACACCGTGATCTCGCCATCCTGCACGATGTGCGGAACATGTTCCTTCTTCAGGACCCCCTGTGTCAGCTTCGAAAACGGGATCGTGACGAAGGCGTTCAGTTGCGTGCCGAACTGAATATCCTTGTCATGCCGCTGTGCGGCGACAATGCGGCTGGTACCTACGTCGAGGCCGAGAGCCGATTCGGGTAGCGTGTTTATCTCAGACATCAGTTGTACTCCTGTGGGGCGGCATTTCCGCGCAGCGCCCGGATTGCGTCCCGGTATCTTTTTTGCAGTGTCTTGCGGTAAGCCTCCACGGGCTGGCCGTTCATAATTGCATCGCGCCGCACCTGCGCCTCGGCGGTGTCGATGCCCCTCGCGAGCGACGCGCCGCCTTTCTCGATGAGCGCGGCATCGGCTTGAAACCCGAACAGTGTCACGCTTGGAAGCGGCCGCTGGTAGTTATCCCCGAGTCCGAGTTCGCCGAAGGGCAAATTGGCGGCCCAATCCACGTGATACCCAGCTCGCAGGTTGCCGGGATTCACGGACACTTGTGCGTGCGTCACGCAGTTGGCCGCGATGATTCCGTAGCGGGCGCGCAGCATCTCGGTCAAAATGCGCCCGGCGTGTACCTGAGCGGCAGTTACAGGCAGGCTGGTCTCGGCGGAAGCGCTCTGGGCTTCAAATGCCACTCCGAAGAAGCTTTGATTTAGATTGATGTAGATCCACGAATCGTCTGCCCAGACGGAGTTGCCGGCGTGATTCGCATAGTCGCTCTCGCGCACCACCCGAAAGACCCGCCCAAAACGATCGATCACGAAATGGTACGCGTGGGTGCGGTTCACGTATTCGAGCAGCCCTTCACCCGCCCGCTGCAGCACTTGATTTTGGTCTTCTTCGAACGGCGCGATGTGGCTCTCCGTAGTGTGGAACACAATTCCCGCTGGCTCTGTGCGCCAGTTGGACCCGCCCACCCGGCTTCGCGCAAAAGCCAGATAACGCCGCGACTCCGTAGCGGACGTGTACTGATTCTCAATCCGCAAACCGTTGCTGTATAAATCGAATTGCGGCGTGTTCTTCACCAGCCAAACATTGCTCGGAGGTTCGGCCAGGGCTCGCATCACCGTTGGACCCGCAGTAGGCTTTGCGCGCGCGGCCACTGACGGACTCGCCGCCGCCTTGACATGGCGCGTGGAAGTGGAAAACAGCCCAACTGCGACAGCCGCGATTCCCATTGTGATTGCTAGTGCCGGCATATTTTCTACCACCCGCCTCCAGCGCCGTCGCGACTTTGGAGGCGCGGGGACGTTGCGCCGCAAAAACTGCAAGCGATCGACCGGATCGGAAAACCGGCGGGCGCGCCATTCCAGCGCTCTCTCCACGACACCTCGCAGGACCATGATGATCGATTGCTGCTGGAGCACTAGTGTTCGCCGCCATAAGACCGTCTCAAGAAATCACCGTTACGGTCCTATACCGGATGGAACCATGCGCATGCTGCTACGCGAAATAGTGATATATTTCGGCGTTATTTCTACCCTATTGTGATAGTATTGTGCCACCACCTTAGCTATAAGGGAGGGATCGATGTTTAAGAAGTTCCTGCAAGGCTCCTCCACAGCCGAAACCGTGTTTGCGGCTCCTGCGGAAGAGTTGAATGGTTCACATACCGGGCTGTCATCCCCCGGCCCCCGTGAGCGGAATCAAACCGATTCGCCTGCAACGGCGAAACTGTTATCGTTCGACGAAATTTATCACAGGACGGCTTTCAAGGCCGCCACTTCCACCGCCGCGTGGGACATTTTGAAG
The DNA here is from genome assembly GCA_035486995.1 of Bryobacteraceae bacterium. GTDB lineage: Bacteria > Acidobacteriota > Terriglobia > Bryobacterales > Bryobacteraceae > Palsa-89. Next base: position 16,079 of record DATHMO010000266.1, on the reverse strand, counting down.
GTCGCCGACATGGTGAACAATGACCATTTACATGGTTTGTCGCCGGCGGCCAAACATAGCGCGCTCATGATGGCTCTCGAAGCGGCCGGCGTGGCCGTCGAAGATATGCTGCAGGATGCCGTGCAGCGTCAACGCGTGCTCAATGAATATGAGGATGCCGAACGTAAACGCTTGGATGATTTAGCATCTATCAAGCATCAGGAAAAGGAGCGTTTGTCCTCCGAGATGGAGGCCATCTGCGTCCAATACCGGATGCGAATTTCGGCCGGCGAACAGGAACTGGACCGGGAGCGCGGGATGTTTCGCGAATGGCAGGAGCGCAAGGACCGGGAACAACGCCGGATTTCAGAAGCTGCTTCGGCTTGCGTATCCGGAGACGCATGCGGATCCACTGGATCTAGCGACTACAGCATCTCGCGGTTGCTCGAGAAAAACTCCGGCCGCATGAGGGAATCCGCTTAAGAGCAGCTAATTCCGTCTTCATCTTCTGATCTACTCGACTGCGCTGCGCTTACGCGAATGCGCTGCGGGAAAACTCTGTCTTTTGGTGCACGAGCCGACGCGTTCGCCGTTACAGAAGCGTCACACGCGCGCCATCAAGGCCTAATGGAAGTGTGTCACAAATAGTTGAATATGCCAGCGAATCTGTTGGTAAATGAGCCTGCGCTGGAGCGACGCTCGAAAGCCCGCTATCCGGTCGAGCTCAATGTCCGGTATCGTACTCTCGCAAAGGGAACGGCGCTGGCTGGAATTGGCCGCACCTTGAACGTCAGCAGCCGTGGATTGCTGATAGCTTGCGAAGAGCCACTGGTCGAGGATGGCAGCCGCCTCCAGGTATCGCTGGAGTGGCCTTCCATGTTGAACGGCAAGACGCCGCTGCAGTTGATCGCCGTGTGCCGCGTGATTCGTTGCCAATCCGAGATCTTTGCAGTCCGGCTGGAGCGCTACCAGTTCCGTACGCGAAAAGCCTAGACCGACGCGACCTACTTACCCGCGACCCTACAGAGCCGCGACCGTGAGGGAGCGGTAAGCTGGAATCGATGGTTCAAACAAAAACTCCACCCTTTCGTGCCGACCACGTTGGCAGCCTGCTCCGTCCGCCCGAATTGCTCCAAGCCCGCGAAGACGAGAAAAACGGCCGCATCGGCAAAGCCGCCCTCCGCCGCATTGAGGACCAGGCCATCCGGGACGTGGTCCGCCAGCAAGAAGACCTCGGTCTTGAAGGAGTCACCGACGGCGAGTTCCGCCGCGCCTCCTGGCACATGGACTTTCTGTATCAAGTGGGCGGCACCGCGAAGGTGCAGGGCAATCAGAAAGCTCAGTTCCGCAACGATCAAGGCGTGATCGAGTTCACTCCCGCCGCGTTGCAGATCGCAAGCCGCCTCAATCTCGACAAAGTCATCTTTGGCGACGATTTTGCGTTCCTGAAATCCGTGGCGCACGCCACCCCGAAGCTAACCATCCCTTCGCCCAGCATGATGCACTATCGCAGCGGTCGCGCGGCCATCGATCCGGCGATTTATCCCGACATCAGTGAATTCTGGCACGATTTGGCGCAGGTCTACGCGCGCGAAATCGCCGAGTTGGCGAAGCTCGGCTGCACCTATCTGCAGCTCGACGACATCAGCCTGGCCTACTTGAACGATCCCGCGCAGCGCGAGGTGGTCAACCAGCAGGGTGAAGACGGCGAGCACGCCCACATTCGCCATATCCGCACCATCAACGAAGCTCTGGCGAACAAGCCCGCCGGCATGTCCGTCTGCACGCATCTGTGCCGGGGCAATTTCCGGTCATCTTGGGCGGCCTCGGGCGGCTACGATCACGTGGCCGAAGCCCTCTTCGGCGAACTCAAGGTCGATGGCTACTTCTTGGAATTCGACGATGCGCGTTCCGGAACCTTCGCCCCGCTGCGTTTTGTTCCCAAGGGCAAGAAGGTGGTGCTCGGCCTGCTAACGTCGAAACGCGGCGAGCTGGAGAAGAAGGACGATCTGAAGCGCCGCATCGATGAAGCCGCGAAATACGTTCCGCTCGATCAGATTTGCCTGAGCCCGCAATGCGGTTTTTCGTCCACCAGCGAAGGCAACGCGCTCACAGTGGATCAACAATTTCAAAAGCTGCGCCTGGTCATCGAAACCGCGCGCGAAATCTGGCCCGACTGATCCGCGTTCATCCGCGTCTATCGGCGGCTAATAATCATTTCAATTCCGCAATCATCGCATCCACCTGCTGGACCGCCAATCCGCCCGCGGTCCAGTGATAATCGCCGACCAGCACTTTCGAGATCTCGTCTTTGCTCGCTCCCGCGCGAACCATGCCTTGGATGCGATCCCGCATCGCCTGGAATTCGTTCCGGAACTTGAGAATCCCCGCGCGGTCCGACACCGGGCCGTGCCCCGGAATCGCGATATCGAAATCGAGCTTCAATGCTTGGTCCAGCGTCCCTGTCCATTCCAGCGCGCTGCCGCCATTGGCGTAATCGATGAACGGCTGCGGTGGAAATGTGAGAAACAGATCTCCGGTGTGAATCACTTTCTCGGCCGGAAAATACATGACTGCGTCGCCGCCGGTATGACCCCGCCCATAATATCGCGCGTGCACTTCTTTTCCTCCCAGGTACACCGACATTTCGTCGGCGAACGTCACCCGCGCCAACCCCGGCTGCTTCAACAACGCCATGTTTGCGCGAGCGTTGCGATGCGAGATCACCTCTGCGTTCAGCGCCAGCATCTTCGCGTTGCCTCCCGAATGATCGTCGTGCTGGTGCGTGTTCAGGACATACTTGATGGGCTTGTCCGTCACGCTTCTGAGCTTCTCCAGAATCTCATCGTGATTCCGGTCGAACATATCGTCCACTAGGATCACGCCTTCGCTGGTGACGTACGCCGCCACGTTTCCGCCGCCCACGCCTCTCGTCACGCCGATCACGTACAGATCGTCCTTCAGCTTTTGAATGCCGATCGGGGGCGGCGCCGGCTGGTTCTGCGTATAGGTGAGCCATGCGCCCGAGAGCGCCAGCACGAGCGCACACCCGCGGACTACGAATGTCATTCGCATTCCAGGCACTCTATCATGAAAGCATGCGCTTTTCGCTTCTTCTGTTCCTGTTCATTGCCGCGTCAGTCTGGGCCCAACCGCCGGCCTGGGTGGCCAAAAGCAACCAAAACGCCCAACTTCTGATCGCGATCATGGCGCGCTATTCGCCCGAGGACGCAGCTACCAATGGTGTTCGCGGGCTGGACGAGCAAGTCAGCACTATGTCGCCCGAAGAGCCCGCGCGCTTTCGCCGGGACACTGCGGTCGCTCGCCTCGAATTGCTAAAAAGATTAGCGGTGGAAAAGGATCCGCTGGTGCGCCAGGACCTGGAAATCCTGATCGCACAGGCCGATCGCGACATCAAATCCTCGGAAGCCCAAGAGCGCATTCTGCTGCCGTATACTGACGTCGCCGGCATCATTTTCGAAGGTGTAAGAAGTCTCTTGGACGATCAAATCTCCGCCGATCGCCGACCCGCCGCGCTGATTCGCCTGCTCAAGTACACCGGCGTCCAGCAAGGTTTTGAACCGCTCACGCAGCAAGCTGAAGCGCGCTTTCGCGAAAAACTGAATACGCCCGGGCTCCTCGGGCCGCCCAAGGCGAAAGTGGAAAAGAATCTCGAAAACACGCAGGCTTACATCACGGGGATTAGCCTGCTTCTCGAAAAATACAAAATACGCGGCTACCAGGATGCATTCACCAAGCTGAAGGAGCAACTCGCGTCCTATGACGACTTCGTTCGCAAAGAAGTCTTGCCCGCCGCCCGCAGCGATTTCCGGCTGCCTCCAGAGCTCTACGCCATCTCGCTTTCCGATTACGGCATCGATTACTCGCAGGACCAGCTCACACGTCTGGCTCACCAGACGTTCACGGAGCTGCAAGGCGAGATGCAGTCCATCGCCGCCAAGATCGCGCAAGAGCGCCACCTGCCCTCGTCCGATTATCGCGATGTCATCGCCGCGTTGAAGAAGGATCAGATCCCGGGCGACCAGGTGTTACCGCACTACCAAAACCGGCTGGCCGAAATCGAGGGCATCATCCGGCGTGAGCATCTGGTGACGCTGCCGGATCGCCCCGCCATCATTCGTCTTGCATCTGCTGCCGAGACCGCGCAGCAACCCGCGCCCCACATGGTGCCACCACCGTTGATCGACAATCGCGGCGAGCGCGGCCAGTTTGTGCTTCCTCTGGAAACAACCGGCAAGGGCGGGGAAACCCTGAAGTATGACGACTTCACTTTTGCCGCCGCTTCCTGGACGCTCACAGCGCACGAAGCCCGGCCCGGCCACGAGCTGCAATTCGACGCCATGGTGGAACGCGGCGTTTCACTCGCACGTGCGTTGTTCGCTTTCAACAGCACGAACGTCGAAGGTTGGGGGCTGTATTCGGAATGGTTCATGCTGCCCTACATGCCGGACGACGCCAAGCTCGTTTCGCTCGACTACCGCTTGCTTCGTGCCGCGCGCGCTTTCCTCGATCCGGAATTGCAGCAGGGCAAAATCACGCCCGACCAAGCCATGCAGGTTTTGGAAAAGGACGTCGTCAGCTCGCCCGCTTTTGCCACCGAGGAGGTGGAACGCTATACGTTCCGCGCGCCCGGCCAAGCCCCATCGTACTTCGACGGCTACACGCGACTGCGCGAAATTCGCACCACCGCCGAGCAAGCCCTCGGCCCCAAGTTCAACGTCCAGCACTTTCACGACTTCATCTTGTCCCAAGGCCTGCTTCCTCCAGATTTATTGCGCAAAGCCGTGATGGAAGATTTCGTCAAGACAGCTACGGCATCCAATTGAGCCCCTTACATCCGTTCCCCCACTGCGGCCGCGCCGTCTATGCCGTCGCCTTGAACTTTCGCGCCGAGCTGGCACGCCTAACCGGTCAACTGCCCGTTGCACCGGTTCTCTACCTTCGTCCCAGAAACACATGGTCCGCGAGCGGTGCCGCGATTCGAATGCCCTCGGAGGCGAAAGAGCTGAAGATGGCCGGGACCATCGGCGTCGTGATCGGCTCGGGATATGTGGCCGTCAACGATGTCAGCATTCCTCACGAATCGTACTTTCGCCCGGCGATCCGGCAGCGCTGCCGCGACGGATTCTGCGTGATCGGTTCCGATATTACCGAACACATGCCGGAGGAAATTCGGATTTCGATCAATGGCGAAGTTCGATGCCGCGTGAACATCGCCGGCCTCGTGCGGCCGATTGATCAGTTGATTGCGGACATCAATGAATTCCTGACTCTTCAGCCCGGCGATATATTGCTCATTGGCGAGCCCCCCGATGCGCCTCTTGCGCGCCCTGGCGATCGCGTCCGCGTGGAAATCGATGGCGTATCCGCGATCGAGAACGAGGTCGTTGCCGAATGAAACACGCCCGCATTGCCTGCGCCGGTGCGATTCATCGCGTGACCGAAGGCGACCCCCGCCTGGTCTCTGGAAATCCAATTGTCTGGCTTCCGCCCATCGAGCCCGGAACCATTTTCGCTCTCGGACTCAACTACGCCGATCACGCCAAGGAGCTTTCATTCAAGGCTCCCGACGAGCCGCTCGTCTTCTTGAAAGGCCCGCGAAGCCTATGTGGACATCTGGGTCAAACTCGCCGCCCGCCGGGCGTTACGTACATGCATTATGAGTGCGAGCTTGCGGTCGTAATCGGAAAAACTGGCCGCAAAATCGCGCGAGCCAATGCCTACGATTACGTCGCCGGTTACACCGTCGCCAACGATTACGCGATTCGCGATTACCTCGAGAATTTCTACCGCCCCAATTTCCGCGTGAAGAGCCGGGACTTCGCTACGCCGCTGGGCCCGTGGTTGGTGGACGCCGCCGACGTCCCCGATCCGATGAACCTGCGCTTGCGGACGATGATCAACGGCAAGGTCACGCAAGAAGGCAACACCCGCGACATGATTTTCGACATCCCCGTGTTGATCGAATATCTAAGCAGCTTCATGACCCTTGGGCCGGGCGATATCATCTTGACCGGAACGCCCGAGGGACTCGCCGATGTCAAAGTGGGCGACGAAGTCATCACCGAAATCGAAGGCATCGGCAGTTTGCAAAATACAATTATCGGAGAGCCGGAGGAGCAGAAACATGTTGGATGACCGCAGCATTCAAGACGCAGCTAAACGTCTGGACGAATCGGAGCGCGCCCGAACGCAAATTCGCCAGCTCTCGATCCAGCATCCGGGGATGACCATCGACGATGCGTATGCCGTGCAGCAAGCCTGGGTCGAATTGAAAACCAAGGCGGGGCGCGTCGTGAAAGGCCACAAGATCGGCCTGACGTCGAAAGCGATGCAATATTCGTCCAACATCAACGAGCCCGACTACGGCGTGCTGTTCGATGACATGTTCTTCGCCGATGGCGCCAGCATTCCGGCCGATCGTTTCATCGTTCCGCGCCTCGAAGTGGAACTCGCGTTCGTTCTCGGCAGGCCGCTCAAAGGTCCGAACTGCAGCATTTTCGACGTGCTCAGCGCCACCGATTACGTCACGCCGGCAATCGAGATCATCGATGCGCGCATTCAACAAGTTGATCCCGAAACAAAGGCCACTCGCAAAGTGTTCGACACCATTTCCGATAATGCCGCTGGCGCAGGGCTGGTTTGTGGCGGCCGCGTGTTCCGTCCGCTGGATGCCGATCTGCGCTGGGTCTCCGCGGTCTGTTATCGCAATGGAGTGATCGAGGAATCGGGCGTCGCGGCCGCTGTGCTCAATCATCCGGCGAATGGCGTAGCGTGGCTCGCGAACAAATTCGCGCCGCACGGAGTTTCACTCGCGGCTGGCGAAGTGATTCTCGGCGGATCGTTCACGCGCCCGGTTCCGGTGCGCCGCGGCGATACGTTTCACATCGATTACGGAACGTTCGGAAGCATTTCCTGTCACTTTGAATAAGAGACGCACATGGACATCAAGAAGAACACATTCAAAGCCGCGCTGAAGAGCGGGGAACGCGCGCAAATCGGTTTGTGGCTGGGCTTGACCGATCCCATCTGCGCCGAGATCTGCGCTGGCGCGGGTTTCGATTGGCTGCTGATCGATGGCGAGCACGCGCCGAACGACGTACGATCCATCCTCACTCAATTGCAGGCGGTGGCGCCGTATCCGGTGCATCCCATCGTGCGTCCGGTATCGGGCGATGTGCAATTGATCAAGCAACTGCTGGATATCGGCGCGCAGACATTGCTGGTGCCGATGGTGGAGAGCGCTGAGCAAGCCAAGCTGTTGGTTTCGGCGATGCGCTATCCGCCGGCGGGGATTCGCGGCGTCGGTGCTGCGCTGGCGAGGGCATCGCAGTGGAATCGCGTGACGCACTATCTGCATGAGGCCAACGATCAGATGTGCCTGCTCGTTCAAGTGGAAACTCGCGCAGGACTCGACAATCTGGATGCCATTGCGGCGGTGGAAGGCGTCGATGGAGTGTTCATCGGGCCATCGGATCTGTCGGCGGCGCTCGGGCACCTGGGCCAGCCAGGACACGCCGAGGTTCAATATGCCATCGAAGACGCCATTCTTCGCATTCGATCTGCGGGTCGCGCGGCGGGCATTTTGAGCACTGACGAAGCAGTCTCGCATCATTATTTGTCTCTTGGTTGTACCTTCGTGGCGGTCGGGCTGGACGGAAACCTGCTCATGCGCGCGACGCAAGACCTGGCCCGCAAATTCCACAAATAAAGTTCCTGTAAACACCAAACCCCTTGCAGTTCGGCACGTCGAAATGCATTAAGTAGGCGGAATGGACGGCACGATTCAGGACATTCGCTTTTCGTTGCGCACCATGCGCAAGAACGCCGCGCTGACGATCACGGTGATTGCGACACTGGCGCTCGGAATCGGCGTGAACACGGCGATCTTCAGCGTGGTAAATAGCGTTGTGCTGCGCCCCTTGTCTTACGCGCAACCCGATCGCCTCATTGCTCTTTTTGAGACCCTGCCGCAGTTTCCGCGGGCCTCTGCTTCATATCCGAATTACCTGGATTGGCGCAGGCTTAACAACACCTGCGAGGATCTCGGCGTGCAGTTGTACGGGGACTTCAGTCTTACCGGCTCCGGCGATCCGGAGCGGCTGCGTGGCTGGATGGTATCGGCATCCATATTCTCGATTCTTCGGGTGGTCCCAATGCTGGGCCGCACGTTCGATCCGGATGAAGAACGGAAGCCGGTGGCGATGATCAGCGAATCGCTGTGGCGCAGACGATTCGGAGCGGATCGGGGAATTCTTGGACGGACGCTTACGCTCAACGGCTTCGACTATGTCGTGATCGGCGTGCTGCCCTCCGGCTTTCAATTTCCACTACACTATGGACCTTCCGCCGACGATGTAGCGATCCCGATCGGCCAGGCGACCGGAAATCCGCTGATGCAGGATCGCCAGTTTCATCCGGGTATCCGCGTCGTAGGCCGTTTGAAAGCCGGTGTCGAAATGGAGCAGGCCCGCGCCGACTTCACGCGCATTGCACAAGCGCTGGCTCGCGAATATCCTAAGGCGAATGAGGGACACAGCGTAACGGTTCGGCCGTTGAAGGATGAGCTGGTCGGAAGGGTTCGCGGCGGCCTTTATCTGCTGCTGGGCGCGGTGGTCTTCGTTCTTGTGATCGCGTGCGCCAATGTTGCGAATTTGCTGCTGGCACGTGCCACGGCGCGCGAACCGGAGATCGCGATGCGAAGCGCTCTCGGGGCCAGCCGGTTCCGGATCGTTCGTCAAATGCTGACCGAAAGCCTGATGCTGGCTCTCGCGGGCGGCCTGGCCGGACTGCTGCTCGGGTATACCGCAACGGCGTTTCTCGGGAAGTTGGCCGCGCGAATTTTGCCGCGCGCGGAACAGATCGGCATGGACGGCCGCGTATTGCTCTTCACGCTTTGCATTGCGATACTCACCGGCCTGCTGTTTGGCCTTGCGCCAGCGCTCCAGTTTTCGCGTTCGGAAATCGGCGGATCGGGGCGGGGTGTGGTGCGGGGCCGTCACGGATTTCGCGATCTTCTGGTGGTTTGCCAAATTGCCTTGGCGCTGCCGCTGCTGGTGGGCGGCGCTCTGATGATCCGGACGTTGTGGAATCTGCAGGGAGTGGATCCGGGGTTCGATCCGCACAACATGCTGGTGATGGAGTTTTCGCTTTCGCCTTCCGCCGCCGCTTCGGGCCCGTCGATTCGGAATGCATATGCTGAGTTGATTCGCCGTCTCGAAAGTCTTCCTGGAATCGACTCGGTGGCCGCGGACGCCAACCTCCCGATGGCGGGCAATGACATGGCGGCTCCGATCCGCGTTGACGGCCGTCCGATACCGAAGACGCAGAGCGAAATGCCCAGCGCGCTGTTGTATCCGACGACGCCCGACTATTTGCGCGCGATGAAGATCCCGCTCATCCGAGGACGCTTTATCGATGAGCACGATAACCAGAAGAGCAAGCCGGTGCTTGTGATTGACGAAACAACCGTCCGCGCTTTGTTTCCGGACGAAGATCCTATCGGGAAGCGTATCGTAATCGGCACGGGTTTTCCGAGCGAGATCGTGGGCGTTGTTGGGCACGTGAAGCACAGTGGGCTCGACGACGACGTCACTTCTCGATTGCACATGCAAATCTACACTGCTCTTACCCAGTTGCCCGACGGTTTCTTGCAATCGCTCGCGTCGAGCGCGGAAGTGTTCGTCGCGCGCACAAGGGCGAATCCGGCGGGCCTGATCGAAAGTGTGCGTGCCGAGAGCCGCAAGGCGGATCCCAATAATGTGGTCTCGAATATTCGGCCGATGGACGAGGTGGTTTCGGGAACGCTGGCCTCGAGGCGGATGTTGCTCGGATTGCTGGGAGCGTTTGCCGGGATCGCCCTGCTGCTCGCGTCGGTGGGAATCTACGGAGTGATTTCCTATTCGGTGAACCAGCGGACGCGTGAGATCGGCATTCGGATGGCGCTGGGCGCGAGGCCTGGAGACGTTGTGAGGTCGGTGGTGGGTCAAGGCGTGGTGCTTTCGATCGCAGGAGTTTTTCTCGGCGTCATCGCGAGTTTGTTCCTGACCCGGTTCTTGAGCGGCATTTTATTTGGGGTCGAAAGAACCGATCCGCTGACGTTCTGCGGCGTGTCGATCGCGCTGAGTCTGGTTGCGATTGCCGCGAGTTTTCTTCCGGCGCTGCGAGGGGCCAAGGCGGATCCCCTCACGGCGCTGCGCTCGGAGTAACTATTTGGCCGCGGCTTTGCGCTTCCAGACGTCCCAGGCCCGCTCGTAGCCGTCGTGCGACGCGACGGTTTTCTTCGATTCTTCCGGCTCGAAAAACTTGACGCTGCCGCCCAGTAGCATGGCTTGCTCTTGCACCTTGGCGTCGATGTCGAGATAAACCGCGCGCCCGACCGCCACCTTTAGCGACTCGCCGACCACGGCCGCGCCGTGTCCACGCATCAGGGCCGCTGGATGGTTTCCGAGCACCGTGGCGAGCGCCCGTCCGCGCTTCGGACTGGAGACCAACATGTCGGTCATTCCGTCGACGTCGCGAATTTCAAACACTGGCACGCCTTCGGCGATGAAAGCGCCCAGGTGCGCCACCGCCCGTAGCGGGACTGAGCTGACGCTGAATGGAATCACGGACGGCGAATGATCGTGAACGACAGCCATTACGTCGGGGCGGGCACGGTAGATCTCGCCGTGGATGAAACGCTCGCGATATCCCGGGCGATTGTCGTCCACCGGGTTGCTGTCGAGATCGTACTCGACTATGTCGGCCGCGGTTACCAGGCCGGGCGCGAGCGAGCGCGAAAGGAAATAGTGATTCGGGTTCGCGGGGTCGCGCACGCTGACGTGGCCGTAGCCGTCTAGGATTCCTTCAGTGACAAGGATGTGATTGGCCGTGACGAGATCGTCGATGATGGCGGCGACTGCCTGGTCCCTGGGCGCGTGCGAGGACTGCGCGGAGGCAAGGGCGGACAGCTCGAAGAGCGCGACGATGAGCGTCAGGGCCTGGATTTTCATTCCTGGGATTCTACCATGGCGGTTCTTAGTTGTTTGGTTGTTGGTGGCCACCAGATTCCGGTTGGGCGAGAAGTTTTCTCGGACAGGTGGCGCATCAGGCATAGTTTTGTGCGCGCGAGTGGTGCTTTTCTCAAATTTGAAAAAACGAACCCAAAATACACGGGCGGCGTCGCGATCCATGTGACTCTAGTGTAAGGGTGGCTGTCAAGCGTAGGTAACATGAGATTTGGGTAACTGTTCACCAACTTCAAAGACGTCTAACGAGCATTGCATGACCGAACTGGATTACCTAATCAAACACGGCGGGCTGACGCCCAAACGACTCTTGAAGAGAATCACGAGACGTGGGTTCGGGGTCTCTGTGTTGGGAGGGCTGGCTGGTGCAGGGGTATCACGCTTCATTAGTCCTTCTCCGGTAATGGCAGCGGCAAACGCCGGCGCCGATTTTACAATCGCTATTATTCCGGACCCTCAATTCCTGGCCGATTCGTGTCCGAACAATCTGGGTGGATATTACGCCGCACAAATGAAGTGGATCGTCGACAACAGGAAGATCGTTTTCAAATCGAGCCCACCATCCTTTGACGCCAACATCAAGGCTGTGGTGGGCGTCGGCGATTGCGTAAACGTTGCCGATCCCACCCAGTACGCGAATGCACAGGCCGCCTGGAGCATTCTTGACACGAATGGCATTGCGTTCACCACGCCTCCGGGGAACCACGATTATTCCGGCGGGCCAACTTCCCGAAGTAATCTCGGGGAGCAATTCGCAAGCGGCTATTTTTCAGCAAGCAACCGTTCTTCGGTATACGGCTCTGGTATAGCGCTGGGCGGCGGAGACATGGGTTACTGGATGGGATCTTATGACGCCACGGGGGCCAACACGGCGGTAAAGTTCGTCATCTCCGGCATAAAGCTTCTCATCCTGGCGCTGGATTTCTTCGCCGGCAACGCCGCATGGTCCTGGGCGTACGACGTTATGCAGGCGAATTCGGATTGCGAATGTTATATCACGACACATGCATGGCTGACCGTTCATGGAACGCAGTTTCAGAGAATGGATGCTTACGGGCCGGACATTTACAAAATGGCTGAGGCGCCCTACTCGAATTCGGCCGTGGAAGCGTGGAACACTGTCGGAGTAAATACCTGGCCAAACCTGTTCGGGATTTTCGGCGGCCACGATATATTTGGGAGTCTGAGCCCACGCCGAAAGGACCCGAGAAGTCAGGCACCGCAAGAGCCGATTGCGTTTTCTCCAGAGCGGTTTTGGCACCAGGTTCCGGTTACGAGCAACAGTTCACGGGGGCAAACGGTCCAGCAACTGTTTGCGAACAGTCAGCAGATAGATGAGCATTGCAGCATGTCTGTGAGTCCAACAACCGGAGAGGGACAGATTGCGAGCGTTTTTCTGCTCAGCCGCCGGCCTGCATTGGGATTGCTCGAAGGCCGCATGATCTCCACGCACTCCGGCGACTGGTTTGAATCGAGAACAGGTCCCTTCCGTGGCGGAACAAGCTGGAGCACCTCGGAAACGCTGCTGTTTTCGGTTCCGTTCACAGGGCTGCAGTGAGGACGAACGCCGGGCTCGTTAATGTGATGCCATGAGGTCTGAGCTGCGATTGCGGGCGGCCAGTTTGTTGAGGCCGTCCACGTAGGCGCGGGCGCTGGCTTCGATGATGTCGGTGGAAACGCCGCGACCCACCACTTTCACGTCGCCCTGCTGCAAGTGCACGATGGCTTCGCCCATGGCTTCGGTGCCGCTGGTGACGGATCGAATGTCGTAGCGCAGCAATTTCGAGGCGCTATTCGTGATTGTGGCGAGCGCTTTGTAGACGGCATCGATGGGGCCATCGCCGATGCAGGCGGCTTCTTGGGCCACGCCATTCACGCGCAACCGCACGGTTGCCGTTGGAATGGACGACGTGCCGCTGTTGATGTGCAGGTATTCGAGCTGGCAGCTCTCTTCCACCGATTGCAGCTCGTCGTGAACGAGGGCGAGTAAATCTTCGTCGAAAACTTCCTGCTTCTTGTCGGCGATGGCGAGGAAGCGCTGGTAGGTTTGGTTGAGCTCCTCGGGCGACAGCGTGAATCCGAGCTTTTCCAGGCGATCGCGGAGGCCGGCGCGCCCGGTGCGCGCAGTCAGAACAACGCGGCTCTCACGCAGACCGACGTCTTCTGGAAGCATGATCTCGTACGTCAGGCGGTCCTTCAGGAATCCGTCGACGTGAATGCCGGAACTGTGGGAAAACGCATTCGATCCGACGATGGCCTTATTCGGCGGAACGGGAATGCCGAGCATTTCTGCCACTAGCGAACTGGTGCGATAAAACTCACGAGCTTCGACGCCGGTGTGGACTTGGAAAAAATCCGCGCGTGTGCGAATCGCCATCACGATTTCTTCGAGCGACGCGTTGCCGGCACGTTCACCGATGCCGTTGATTGTCGCTTCCACCTGGCGTGCGCCGTTCTGAATCCCGGCCAGGGCATTGGCGACGGCGAGCCCAAGATCGTCGTGGGTGTGGACGCTGATGGTGGCTCGGTCAATATTCGGGACTTTGGTTCGAATGCCGTGGATCAGCGCGCCGTATTGTTCGGGAACGGTGTAACCGGTGGTGTCGGGAATGTTCACGACGGTGGCGCCCGCGTCGATGACGGCTTCGAGCATTTCGTAGAGGAACGCGGGATCGGAGCGGCCGGCGTCCTCGGCATAGAACTCGACATCGTCGACGAATGATTTCGCCAGCTTGACGGCATCGGCGGCCATTCTTAGGATGGTCGCGCGCTTTTCGGCGAGGGTTCGGCCATAACGTTCGTCGCGAAATTTGCCCATCACGTGGATGTCGGATGCGCCGATGCCGGTGTGAATGCGCGGCCGCTTGGCTTTGGCGAGGGCTTTGCCGCAAGCGGTGATGTCGTCGGGGACGGCGCGCGAGAGGCCGCAGATGGCCGGGCCCTGGATCTCCTGCGCGATTTGTCGGACGGCTTCGAAATCATCGGGCGAGGATGCTGGATAGCCGGCTTCGATGATGTCGACCTTAAGCAGCGCGAGCTGGCGCGCAATGGTCAACTTCTCTTTGCTGCCGAGACGCGTTCCGGCCGCCTGTTCGCCGTCGCGCAGGGTGGTGTCGAAGACCGCTACTTTGTCGGATGGCATCGCTGAATGTCCTGTTTCAATATTCGCATCCATCTGGCCGTATCGGGCGACGCGCCATAATGAGCGAGGATGCCGCGTGAGACGCTGCTCGACTTCTTTGACGACTTTGCGGGTTTAGATACTGAGTTCCTGATCTATGACGATGGGTTCCATGCGCGGACGTATCGGTATCGCGAGATCGCGGGGCGGGCGCGGGGTTTTGCGGCGAAGCTGCGGGAGCAGGGGATCGGACGCGACGAGAAGGTCATTCTCTACGGCGAGAATCGGCCGGAGTGGGTCATCGCGCTGTGGGGATGTCTGCTGGAAGGCGTGATCGCGGTTCCGGTCGACTACCGTTCGTCGCCTGAATTTGTCGAGCGGATCAAAGCGATTGTCAGTGCGCGTTTGGTTTTGACCGGTGAGGAAGCCGGTTTGTACGATGGCGATGCCCCCGCGGCGTCGGGCCGGGTGTTGATCACGAAAGATCAAACGGCCGAGATCATCTTCACCTCCGGCGCCACTGCCGAGCCCAAGGGCGTGATCATCACGCACCGGAACATTCTCGCGAATATTGTTCCAGTGGAAAACGAGATGAAGAAGTACCTGCGTTATGCGGGGCCGTTCGCGCCGATCCGATTTCTCAATCTACTGCCATTGAGCCACATGTTCGGACAAGCTATGGCGACGTTCATACCGCCGATGCTCCCGGGCGTCGTTATATTTATGCGCGGGTTTCATCCGAACGAGATTCTGCGGCAGATCCGCGAGCGGCGTGTCTCGGTGCTGGTGTCGGTGCCGCAGATTTTGGAAATCCTGCGAACGCATCTCATGCAGACGTTTCCCGAGCTGCGCCAATGGAAGCCGACGAAGGGCCATTGGCTGCGCCGCTGGTGGCGTTATCGCAAAGTGCATGGCATGTTTGGATGGAAGTTCTGGAGCTTCATCGTAGGCGCCGCGCCATTGCCGGCGGATCTGGAAGCGTTCTTTTCGGAGCTCGGGTTTCTGGTAATTCAGGGCTATGGCCTGACCGAGACTGCCCCGATCGTGACGCTGAATCATCCGTTTCATGCGAAGAAGGGGAGCGTCGGCAAACCCATCGCGGGCGTTCAGGTGAAGATTGCCGGCGACGGCGAGATCCTGGTGCGCGGCGAGAACGTGACGTCGGGGTACTTTGAGCATCCGGAGGAAACCGCGCGTGCGTTTGAAGACGGCTGGTTTCATACCGGCGACATCGGCGAGTTGAAAGAGAACGGCGAGCTCGCGATCCTGGGGCGCAAGAAAGAAATGATCGTGACGCCGGAAGGGCTGAACGTTTTTCCGGAGGATGTGGAGGGCGTGCTGAAGCAGCAGCCGGGCGTGCGAGACGCGGCGGTGATCGGAACGGATCGCGTGCATGCGGTGCTGATTCTAGAACCCGGCGCGGACGCCGAAGAGATTGTACGGCGCACCAACGCGCGGCTGGCCGATTTTCAGCGTGTGCGCAGTTTTTCGACTTGGCGTTATGACGAGTTTCCTCGCACGGAGGGGACGGGGAAGCTGAAGCGGCTGGAGATCGCAAGGGGTGTGCCGCCTGCCCCGGCGGCTGTTGAATTAGACGTGCCGTTGGAGAATTTGACGTCGCTCGAACGTGTGGAACGGATCGTGGCGCTTGGATTGGATGAAGCAGAGCTGACAAGACCCGGCGAACTTGTAAATTTCGACAATTTCCCCCGTTGGAATCGAGGAGCGCTTGCCCGAGCCGCACGCCGCATCTTCTTACCCGGGTTCCTGCTTCCGTTGAACCGAATCTTTGCCCATGTCCGCACCACTGGCCTGGATAATTTGAAAAATCTCGAACCCCCGGTGATCTTCGCCTCCAATCACCAAAGCTACATGGACGCGACGTCGATCATGAGCGCGCTTCCCGCGCGATGGCGGTATCGGGTGGCGCCGGCGATGCGCAAGGAATT
>DATHMO010000265.1:0-11209 GCA_035486995.1 Bryobacteraceae bacterium | reverse complement strand
AGCCTCAGCGTCTGCATTTTTCCGCTGGTCTTCGTGCTCACGCAAGTGGGCGCGATGGAGTCGCCCATCTCGGGATGGCCCAGCACCAACATCCGGGCGCTGCTGCTGGTGCACGTCATGATGGTGCTGCTTGGCTACGCGTCGCTGCTGCTCACCGCGGTCGCTTCGTTCTTCTATTTAATTCAGGAACGCCAGCTCAAACGGAAAAAGCCGGTCGATCTCCCCGAATATTTCGCGCAATTGTTCAAGCGCCTGCCTCCGCTCGCGACGCTCGACAACCTGATCACCAACGCGATGAGCTTCGGCTTCGTCTTCATCACACTGGGCGTGATCGCGGGCAGCACATGGGCGTTTATCGACGCGGGCACGGCCTGGATTCGCGATCCGCGCATCGCACTCGCGTTCGTGACCTGGGGCTTCTATCTGACGATGGTTTTTCTTCGCCAGACTGCCGGATGGCGCGGACGCAAAGCCGCGTACATGGCTGTCGCCGTGCTGTGTTGCTCCGGGCTCACCTGGGCCGCGCACGTCGGGTTGCGGAACCTGATCGGCAAATGAAATTCTCCATCACAGGCGTGAACCACAAGAGCGCACCGGTGGAAGTGCGCGAGCGCCTGGCGTTCGACGAAAGCGCGTTGTCACAAGCGTTGGTGGCGCTCAAGGGCCGTCCGGGCTTTTGCGAGGGCATGATTCTGTCGACATGCAATCGCGTGGAAGTGGCGCTCACGTGCGAAGACAATTCCCAAAACGGCTCGGTTGAAGTGGACGAATTTCTGGCCGACACGCGGCAGGTCCGCCGCGAATGGGTTGCGCCGTACCTTTATCATTTCGAGGACAGCGATGCGATCCGGCATTTGTTTCGCGTAGCCGCGAGCCTGGATTCGATGGTGATCGGCGAGCCGCAGATTTTGGGACAGCTCAAGTCGGCTTACTCGCTCGCGAAGGAACACGGGGCCGTCAGCGGATTCATGGACACACTGCTCACGCGTGCGTTCAATGTCGCCAAGCGCGTGCGATCCGAGACCGATATCGGTGAAAGCGCCGTGTCCATCAGCTATGCGGCGGTGGAATTGGCTCGCGAGATCTTTGGCTCGCTTGAAGGCAAGAAGGTCATGATCGTCGGCGCGGGCAAGATGTCGGAGCTTGCGGCGCGTCACTTGCGGCGCAGCGGCGCGGGACAAATTTTGGTCACGAACCGAACACACGAGCGCGCGCTCGAAATGGCGGCGCTGTTCGATGGCAAACTGGTGGACTATACGCGCTTCCTCTCAGCGCTGCCCGATGTAGACATCGTCATCGCTTCCAGCGGTGCACCGCACTACATCCTTCTGCGCGAGGACATGAAGAAGGTGATCGATGCGCGGCGCAACAAGCCGATGTTCCTCATCGACATCGCAGTGCCGCGAAACATCGAGCCTACCGTTAACGAACTCGACAACGTGTTTCTCTACGACATCGACGACCTGCAAAAGGTGATCGAGACCAATTTGAAAGGGCGCATGAATTCGGCCGAGGCAGCCGAAGCCATCGTTGGCGAGGAAGTGGAGCGCATGATGGCGCGGTTGAAGGCGCGCGAAGTGGCGCCCACCATCGTGAAGCTGCAGGAAGAACTCGAACGAGTGCGGGCGGCCGAAGTGGCGCGCATGCGAACCAAGCTCGGAGCGCTGACTCCGGAGCAGGAGCAAGCCATCGAAGCGCTGACGAAAAGCATGATGAACAAAGTCGCGCACGGGCCGATCTCGGAGATCCGGCGCCAGGCTTCCCTGCCCGATGGGCATCACCTGATCGCCGCCGTGCGAAAGGTCTTCAGGCTGGACTAGGATGCTCACTATCGGATCGCGAGGCTCGCAACTTGCCTTGTGGCAAGCACATTGGATTCAGGGCCGTCTTGAGAAACTGGGCGAAGAATGCCGGATCGAAATTATTAAGACCACCGGCGACAAGATCACCGACGTTGCGCTGTCCGCGGTGGGGACGAAGGGCCTGTTCACCAAGGAAATCGAGGAAGCGCTGCTCGCGGGTGCGATCGACATCGCGGTGCACAGCTTGAAGGATATGCCGACGGATCTGCCGGCCGGCCTGACGCTGGCCGCGATTCCTGAACGCGAAGATCCACGCGATGCACTGGTTGGGCGCGCGCTGGCCAAACTCGGTCATGGAGCTCGCGTTGGCACTGGTTCGTTGCGACGCGCCGCTCAGCTTCGTGCGCTGCGGCCCGACTTGAGAATCGAAGATATTCGCGGCAACGTCGATACGCGCTTGCGCAAGTTGGACGAGGGCCAATACGATTCCATCGTGCTTGCATCCGCGGGATTGCGGCGTCTCGGTTGGGAATATCGGATCACAGAGATGTTCGACCCGGGCATCATGTGTCCGGCCGTCGGACAAGGTGCGATTGCGGTTGAGACTCGGGACGACGGTGGCCCCGGCTTTCAAGCCGCCAAACGATTGGAACATACCGATACTCGAGCCGCGGTAACTGCCGAGCGTGCCGTGCTCGCATCTCTCGGCGGCGGGTGCCAGGCGCCCATGGGCGCACATGCTTTCATCAAGGGCGACAGCCTTTTCATCGTGGCGCTGATCGTTTCG
Source organism: Bryobacteraceae bacterium (assembly GCA_035486995.1). Taxonomy (GTDB): domain Bacteria; phylum Acidobacteriota; class Terriglobia; order Bryobacterales; family Bryobacteraceae; genus Palsa-89. Next base: position 8,620 of record DATHMO010000265.1, on the reverse strand, counting down.
CCGGATGGCGTGCAGGTAGTTCGCAAAGAAACGCAGGGCCCGGTTGCAAAAGCGGCTGCGCTCGGCCGCGCGCTTGGTGAAGAGCTTCTGGCCGCGGGTGGCAAGCAGATTCTCGACGCCGTCTACGGCACGCAGCAACCTACTGAGCTGCGATCGTGAGGCAGCGGAGCAAAGTCTATCTCGTGGGCGCGGGCCCCGGCGACCCCGACCTTATCACATGGAAAGGCCGCAAGCTGCTTGCAATAGCCGACTCGATTCTCTACGACAACCTCGTCAATGAACATTTGCTCGAACTTGCGCCGCGCAATTGCGAGCGAATTTACGTCGGCAAAAAGAAGTCGGTGCACGCATTTCCGCAGGAGGAGATCTGCGCGATGATGATCGATCGCGCGCGACGCGGCCTCACCGTGATTCGACTCAAGGGCGGCGATCCGTTCATCTTCGGACGCGGCGGCGAAGAAGTGGAGGCGCTCGCAGCGGCCGGCGTGCCGTTCGAAGTCGTCCCGGGCGTCACATCGCCATTAGGCATTGCAGCCTACAGCGGCATCCCGCTCACGCATCGCGATCACACTAAAGTTGTGACCTTCGTAACCGGCCACGATGTGCACGGCATCGATTGGAGCAAGGTCGGGCAATCGGAAACGCTGGTCATTTTCATGGGGATTTTCGCCATTCGCGAGATCGCAGCCGAGATCCAGCGGCACGGTCGCGCGGGCGACACTCCGGCAGCGGCAGTTCGATGGGGAACGCGGCCCGATCAGGAAACGGTGAACGGAACACTGGCCACCATCGCGGATCGCATCGAAGCGGCGCACATCAAGCCGCCGGCCACGGTGATCATTGGCGAAGTAGTTGCACTGCGCGACAAGCTGGACTGGTTCGAGCAGCTTCCGCTGTTTGGACGCAGGATCGTTGTGACCCGCGCGCCGGATCAGGCCGCCGAATTGTCCGAACGACTGCGAGCGCTGGGCGCCGATCCGATCGAATTGCCAGTGATTTCGCTCGAATCACCCGCCGATCCGGCGCCGCTCGAGCGCGCTATCGAAAACCTCGCCAACTACGATTGGCTGATCTTCACCAGCGTGAATGGCGTGCGGTTTTTCTTGCATCGGCTGGATGAGTCGCGAAACGATTTGCGGTCACTCAAAGCTCGCATTTGCGCCATCGGGCCAGCGACGCGGAAAGCGATCGAGGATCTGCATCTAAAAGTGGACCTGATGCCGGAAGAGTACGTGGCCGAAAGCCTGGTCAAAGCATTCGGGCCAGAAAATGTCGGCGGGAAGAGAGTGCTGCTGCCGCGTGCCGCTGTCGCTCGCGATGTGATTCCGGCGGAACTTGCGAAACTCGGCGCGCAAGTGGACGTGGTGGAAGCTTATCGAAATGTTGTCCCGCCGAACGCCCCGGCGCGCGCGAGCGAAATATTCGCCGCCGAGAAAAAGCCCGATTGGATCACGTTCACCAGTTCATCCACCGTGAAGAACCTGCTCGCAATCACAGGCCGCGAGGCACTGGAAGGCATTCGCATCGCGTCCATCGGCCCAGTGACTTCGTCTACCCTACGCGCGCATGGCCTCGACATTGACGCCGAGGCCAGGCAATTTACGCTGGACGGATTAGTGGAAGCGATTCTGGCCGCCACTTAGTATCCGTAAGGAACCGCGCAACCCGGATAGACCTGCCAGTTGCCGTATTGATCATAGAAGCCCGCGGGATTGCAGACCGGCGCGGCATATCCATAAGGCGCGTAGACGCCAACACCGAATCCAAAACCTGGGCCGTAATAACCCCGACCGCCGTAATACGCGCGTCCGCCGTAGAACCCGCCGCGAGCGCCGCCAACGAAACCGCGAGCAGGCGCGGAGTAAGCACGGCCGCCGAAGTTGCCGCGGGCCTGCGCGGAGTAGGCATGTCCACCGCCGCCGAATCCTCCTGCGTGTCCGCCGCCGCTGAATCCATGTCCGCCGCCGCGGCCGGCCGCAAGCGCCGCCACTGGACTGAAGGCCATCGCAACAACCAGCGCCAAAGGAGCGATTGCCGTCTTAATCATTTTCAGAAATCCGCTTTTCATAACCACCTCACGTCCTCTTATATGGCACGCGCGTAGCCGTTGCTAAATGTTAGAAAGCATTACTAACTCGATTGTGAAGGCTTGTTGAAAAGAACCAGAGCGGTGCCAGGGAACCACCAACCGCTGAGAGGGGTTTGCTAATCCTCTCAGCATTCATTCGCTGGAAGCACGGCTGTTATGACTCCGCAACATTAGGGATCTATGATCCTGGCATGCTTCGAACCTTAGTGCTTCCTATCCTGACGCTCTCAATCTGTACGTTAGCGAGTGCGAGCCCTCTACTTGTCACGGCGGGCGGAACCTTTTCCTCGGGCGATACCGCGGACGCGTTGGTGACCCCGGGCGATATGTTCAGTCTGAGCTTCATCGTGGATTCCAATCCGGCGCTTCTGCCGGCCGATTATGACAGCGACAGCTTTGAGATCCCCGTGACTGACTTCGACTACGCCCTCAATGGAACTCCTGTAAGTGCTACGCCCACCGATATCCGCTTCTTCACCAGCGCACTTGGCGGCGGATTCGAGGTCGACTTTCCCACTGCCGATGCCGACGCCGAATTCCTGTTTGGCCCCGATCAGTTGTTTTCCGGACCCACGTCTGCCCCTGTCTTCTCCGTGGGCACGTTTGCCAGCGACACCTGGACCCTTTTTGACGACAATAATGTTGACGCGGGAACGGCCTCGCCGCTTCAAATCACCCCTGAGCCATCCTCCATTCCTGTCTTGCTTTGCGGCGGCCTTGCGCTAGTGGCCGTTCGCTTCAAGAAGCTTGCCGGAAACCGGCAATAGAGCGTTTGTTTTCCCGAAAGGAAATAAGGAAGAACATCATGAACTGGAAGTCTGTAAAATTCCCCATTGCCGTTGTAGCGAGTTTCATTTCTCTCCAGGCGCAGGTCCCCGTTACACAAAGCATTAACGTGCCTAACACGGGGGCGGTCATCACGCCGCTGGCGCCGCGCGGCTCCAGGTTCACTTACCTCAATCCTGGGTTGACGAACTATCCAAACGATGTCGTGGAGTTCGCGGTCAGTTCAGCCGTGAGCCCGGACAGCAAGACGCTCGCTTTGATTACGAGCGGCGACTACGGCATCTACACAACGACGGGCTCAAAGGACAATTCGGCATCCACCGAATGGCTTTTCATTTTTGACATCAGCCACGGTCTTCCTGTTCAAAAGCAGGCGATTCAGGTTACGAATACATACCAGGGCATTGTTTTCGATCCTTCCGGAACGGCATTGTATGTGGCCGGCGGACGGAACGATTCCGTGCACATCTTCAAGCTGACGGCCGGAGTCTGGGCCGAAAGCACATCGTCTCCGGTGGCGCTTGGCCATACCGCCGGCTTAGGTAGCGGCACTCCGCCCGAAGCTGCCGGCCTCGCAATCAGCGGCGACGGCGCTAAGTTGGTCGTCGCAAACTACGAAAATGATTCGGTGTCGGTTCTGACCAATAGCGGCGGCGTCTGGTCCAAGGTTGGCGAACTTGACTTGCGGCCAAACACGACAGGGGCACTTAAGGCAAACGGCACCTTCGGCGGCGAGTATCCGATCTGGGTCAGCATTGCGAACAACAACACCGCGTTCGTTTCCTGCATGCGGGATCGCGAGGTGGTTGCCGTGAATATATCGAGCCCCACGACACCGGCGGTTGTAGCACGTATCACCACCACCGGCCAGCCTCTGAAGTCCACGCTCGATGCCGCGCAGGCCAATCTTTATGTGGCGGAAGATCAGTCCGATATGGTGGGCGTCATCAACACGAGCACGTTCGCTCTGACCGCAGAGCAGCAAGTGGCGGGACCGTCGAGCATCTATCCCGCTGCGCTTGCCAATCTTTCCGGCAACAACACCAACAGCGTCTCGCTGAGCCCGGATGGATCCACACTCTACGTCACCAATGGCACTACCAATAACGTGGCGGTCGTCAATGTTGCGACGCTGCAGGCCAACAATGCCAACCCAGTGGAAGGCCTGATTCCGACCGGCCAGTATCCGACGCAGGCTCTGGTAACCGGAACGGGAGCCGGGCAGTATATGTACGTGCTGAACGCGAAGGGCCCGTCCGGCCCGAACACGAATCACTGCCATGGCAGCCTGGAGTACTCCGCCGGGCCCACCACCGCCGCTTGCAACGCCTCAAACCAGTACTCGTTGCAATTGACCAAAGCGGGCCTGCAGTTCCTGCTGGTTCCCGCCGCATCCTCACTCGCGGCGCTCAGCGCGCAGGTCGCGGCGAATAACAACCTCAACTTCGCAGAGAGTGCTTCCACTTCCGCCACCATGAACTTCCTGGCGCAGAACATCCAGCACGTGATTTACATCATTCGCGAAAACCGCACCTACGACCAAATCCTAGGAGATCTGGGCGAGGGAAATGGCGACGCGTCGCTGGTGGAATTCGGGGCCAACTACACTCCGAACATTCACGCGATCGCGAACAATTTCGTCGACCTGGATAACTTCTACGACACGGCCGAGGTCAGCTACGACGGCTGGGCCTGGTCTACGGGCGCTCTGGCGCCGGACATCGTGATTCGCCAAACGGCGGTCAACTATTCTTTCCGTGCGGGCGTGGCATATGAGTCTGAAGGCGACCTGCGGGGAATCAATCTGAACTATCGACCGACATCGCTGGCCGCCAACGTGCTTCCCGGGGTGATCGATACGGACGCTCCGGACGGCCCCGGCAATGAATTGAATGGCGGGTACCTGTGGAGCACGGCTCTGCGGTCGGGTCTGTCGGTCCGCGAGTATGGCGCGGACGGCGACACGGTCGGTTCTGCAATTGCATGGCCGGCTAGCATCGGCGTGCAGCAAACGAACCCTTCGTTCGCGGTTCTGAACAACAGCGCGAATTACGACGTCGACTTCCGCGCGTACGACTTGGTGGAGGACGACACGTACCGGTATAAGGAGTGGAACTACGACGTTTTCACGCGCATGGGTGGCAATCTTCCGGCACTGAGCATCGTGCGCTTCCCGAAAGATCACACGGGTTCTTATAGCAACAACTCGGCCGCGGTGAACTTCGCGCCTGAATCGGAGGTGGCCGACAACGATTTTGCGGTGGGCGCCTTGATTCAGGACATCACCAACAGCGAGTACAAAAGCAATACGCTGGTTTTTGTAATCGAAGACGACGCGCAGAACGGCGGCGATCATGTGGACGCTCACCGCAGCGTGGCGTTCATTGTGGGACCCTATGTCAAACAGGGCGCGGTGGTCTCCACGCAGTACAACACGATCAACTTTGTTCGCACTATCGAGCGCGTGTTGGGCCTGCAACCGAACCACATCACCGACGCGCTGGCGGAGCCGATGGCGGATGTGTTCGACACAACGCTCAACCCGAACACCTGGTCGTTCACAGCGACGGCGGCCCCGATCCTGTACGGAACGGAGTTGGCTCCGCTACTGCCCCCTGCCCCGGCTGGGATGGTTATCCCGAAGCCGACTCATGGCGGCGAGTATTGGGCCCACGTGACCAAGGGGATGGACTTTACCAAGGCCGACAACGTAGATCCGGAGGCCTACAACCGGATTCTGTGGCGCGGCTTGAAGGGCGACGTCAAATATCCCGGCGATGCCAGCCTCAGCGTAACTCGCCGGCGTTATAAGGAGGCCAAGAAGAAGGCCGCCACCGGCGCAGACGAAGCCAGCGAATAGGATAATCAGAAGTAGTTCCCAATCGGCTGGCTTGCACTGCAGGCCAGCCTGGTTGTTCATCACAGTGCAACCGATAACCCGCTAGCCTTGGTGTTTATGCAAAAGCTTTCACCAATCCACTCACTTTTCATTGTCATTGTACTTTTGATTTCGCTCCGAGGAATATCCTCCGCACAGGTCGAGATTTCATCGCTGACCGGCACCGTAACCGATCAGCAGGGCAAGCGAGTTCCGCAAGCGAAGGTACGGGCCTCACAGGCGGCGACCGGATTTCAGCGGGAAACGGAAACGACATCGCAAGGCGATTACCAATTGCTTGATTTGCCGGCGGGCACTTTCTCGGTACAGATTTCCAAGGACGGATTCTCGACATATCGGGCTGAACGCGTCGAGCAGGTGGTGGGTCAGACGCGGACGCTGAACGTGACGCTCGGCTTGTCCGGAGGACTTCAACAAGCCAGTGTCACCGAAGCCCTGGTCGAACTCGACAAAGTGGATGCAACCGTCGGTGCGCCGGTGGAACAGGAGCAGATCAGCGAGCTTCCGATCAATGGCCGCGGCTGGGCCACCTTGACCGCGCTCGTTCCGGGAGCGATCGACAATGGCGCCGGAGATCAGCGGACCATTCGATTCGCCGGCCACGGTTTGGATGACAACAATTTGACTCTGGACGGCGTAGATGCCACCGCCGTTTACAACCAGGAGCAGCGCGAGTACATGCGGTTGAACATACCGCTCGACTCCATTGACCAGTTTCAAGTGCAATCGCAAAACTTCGGAGCGGACGTACAAGGGGGCACAGCGGGCGGGCAAGTCGCGGTGGTTTCACCGTCAGGGACAAACAGTTTTCACGGGGATGTATTCGACTATTTCAGAAACGATGCTCTGGAAGCTCGAACGCCCTTCAACGGGCCATCGCCGAACCCGTTTTTGCTGAACCAATTCGGAGCCGGGTTGGGCGGCCCCATCGTGCATGACAAGACCTTCTTCTATGCCAACTACGAGGGCCTGCGGCAGCGGCTGGACGGAACACAGATCGGATTGGTACCAAGCCCGAGCTTTCTAGCGCAGGCGGCCCAGACGTCGCCCGCACTGCTGCCGATATTGAACGCGTATCCGCTGGGAACATCCCCAACGTCGAAGCCGAACGTTTGGAATTACGTGGCGCCGGGCAGGCAGATTGATAACGAAGACTCCGGGATGATTCGTGTGGATCAACATTTCTCCGACCAGACGACGGCGTTTCTGCGCTTCAATTCAGACGAAGCCGTCGAACAAACTCCAACCGGCCAGCTCGCGGCGAAGACCGGGATCGACACCAAGTTCAACAACGGCGTGGCTGAGCTCACGCACGTTTTCACACCCACGTTGGTGAACGACGTGAAGTTCGGCGTGAATCAGACGCTGTATCACACGGCCAATCTATCACCCGTTCCGTTTGGCGTGAGCGTCTCCGGATTCAGCTCGCTTACCGGTTCATCGACGACCGACTATCCTTCCAAGAGCTTGGACTTAATCGATGACCTGGCGTGGGTCAAAGGTAAACACACGCTGAAATTCGGATTCGAATTCCGATGGGTCCAGCTGAACCAGGGCACGTCGCAGAGTGGGACATTGACTTATACTTCTGCCCCAAACTTCCTGAACAACGACATGGGGACAGCTTCCTACACAGCGATACTTCCCCTGGTTCGGCAACGGAAAACAGAGTATTGGGGTTATGTTCAGGACGAGTGGAAGGTGACGAGTAATCTCACCGTCACGGCCGGCATCCGATACAACTTCTTCAATGCTCTGCACGCCATTAACAACGATGATGTCCCGTTCGATTTTGGCACCTGCGGCGGTTATTGTCCGCGCACCGACTCGTTTTTCCATCCACGGTATAACGACTTTGACCCGAGGCTTGGAATCGCCTGGTCGCATGGCGACACGGTTTTGCGCGTGGGTGCCGGGATCTATCATACGGACGGGCAAGAGGACGATCAGAATCTTCCCATTTCGAATACAGTGGACCGTTACTCATTCAGCAACACGGCATTTCCCACGCTTTCGTTTCCTTTGACGCCGTTTCTGACCTACGCGGAGAACGGAGGTTTGGGAGTGGTCTCGCCACGCGACCTGGATCGCAACCGGAAGGACGATTACGTCGCCGCTTGGACTGCCTCCGTTCAGCAGAAGCTGCCCTGGAACATTGTTGGAACCGCGACCTACCTGGGCAACAAAGGCACGGATGTTCTTACCACAACCTATGCGAACCTGGTGAATCCGGCGACGGGCTTCGCGCCCTATCCGGCATTTGGTCCTGTTACCTGGCGCGGAGACGTGGGCAACTCCACTTTCGAAGCTTTGCAATTGAACGTTCGCAGGGCCTTTCAGAGCGGATTCCTGCTTTCGTCAAACTTTATGTGGTCGCATTCGATCAATGATGGGAGTATCGGCGGAGGTGAGTCGGATACGCCGCAAGATTCTTTCTGCCGTTCCTGCGACAAGGCCAGCAGCGACGATGATGTGCGGCTGATGTTCAACCTTTCCGCTGTCTATCAGCTGCCCTTTGGGAAAGGCAAGCCGTACGTCAGCGACCCTGGGGTGGCACGGGCCATCTTAGGAAATTGGGAGCTCAGCGCGATCGGAACGGCGCAAAGTGGCCTGCCGGTGAATATCACAATCGATCGCTCGAACGCATCCGTGCCGGGTCTGTTTTCGATTAGCGGTGAAGAGCGGCCGAATTATATTACTGGTGTCTCGCTGACGCCGCCCGGCGGGTCGACTCCGAACGGCTGGATCAATGCCGCCGCGTTCTCGGCGCCCGCTTCACAGACTTTCGGAAATCTGGGACGCAACGCCTTTCGCGCACCAGGCATTTCACAACTGGATCTGGGGCT
>DATHMO010000264.1:0-6800 GCA_035486995.1 Bryobacteraceae bacterium | reverse complement strand
GAATTTGGCCAGGCGCGAGCTATCGGCCGGCCGGTGCCAGAACAGCACCTTGCCCGCTTTTTCGATGACCAGCAGTTTCTTCTCGCGTTGATCGGCCGTGCCTCGCGCGCCCCGGACCGGCAATTGATTTTCCAGCCCCTGTTTCCGGGCCTCACAGTACAGCCGGACCGGGCAACTCTCACACAGCGGCCGTTTCGGGACGCACACCGTCGCGCCCAACTCCATCAGCGCCTGGTTGAATTCGCCGGGTTGTTTCCGGTCCAGCAGGATATCGGCGAGACCCCGCAAGCGCCTTCGCACAATGTCCGATTTTATGTCCCCCGCCTCCACCGTCAGGCGGCTTATCACTCGCGCGACATTTCCATCCATCACCGCGTGCGGTAACCCGAATGCGATGCTTGCCACCGCCGCCGCCGTGTAATCGCCCACGCCGGGCAATTCCCGAAGTGACGAGTAAGTCCGTGGAAATTCCCCCAGTTCCACAATTTGCTTCGCCGCCTTTTGCAGATTGCGCGCGCGCGAGTAATACCCCAATCCCGCCCACGCCGCCAGTAGCGTTTGCTCGGGAGCCTGAGCCAGCGCTTGCACATCCGGAAAGAGCTCCAGGAACCGCGCATAATAAGGAAGCACGGCCGCCACGCGCGTTTGCTGCAGCATGATCTCAGAAATCCAGATTCGATAGGGATCTTCGGTCCGCCGCCATGGTAGATCGCGCCTGTGTTTGCGATACCACGCCAGCAGCCGTCTCCGGATCGCGGCTACACTTGGCCCGCCAGGTTGCCGTTTGGTAATCCGCTTCGTTTCGTGAACCATCTGGGAACGAGTATACTGTCACCAGATTCATTGGATTTCCGTGAGCGGGCGCATTCTTCGTACATACCTTTGGACTGGCTTTTTCCTGCTGGCGGTTTCGCTCGCCGCGATGGTATTTTACGTGGCCGCCCATGGCCCCACATCCGGCGACGAACTTTGGCCTCCGCTCACCATCGGCTCTCTCCTGATTCTGGCCGGAGCCGCCGTGCTGGCGCTGTTCTTTACGCGCGCCCTCTCCCGCCGCCTGGCCCAGATTCGCACCTACGTCGAACGCCTGCTCGACCCGCCCGTCCTCGAGCACGAGCTACCCAGCGGAGACGATAACCTCGGCCTGCTCGCCCGTTCCCTGCAGCGAACCGCTCCGCGCATCCGCGAATTAGTGGAGAGCTTGAAACTGGAAGGCTCACGCCGCGAGGCGATTCTGGTCAGCATGGTGGAGGGCGTCCTCGCCGTCGATAAAGATCTGCGAGTTACATTCTGCAATCAGTCCTTCGCCAAAACAGTCGGCGCCCGCCTCCCCGTCATCCCGGGTATGCCGCTGGCGGAGCTGGTCCGCGACCCCGGCTTACGCGAGATCATGACCCGGGTCCTCGCCACCGCGGAACGCGTCGAACAGAGGCTCACTCTGCCCGCCGCCAGCGCCCACTCCTTCGAGGTGCTGGCTGGACCTTTGGGAGGCGGACCCTCACGCGGCGTGCTCGCCATTCTACACGACGTCACCGAGCTAGAGCGCCTGGAACGCGTCCGCAAGGATTTCGTCGCCAACGTCTCGCATGAGCTCCGAACACCGCTTACCGCCATCCGCGGCTACTCGGAAACGCTGCTCGACGGCGGGCTCGAAGATCTCCAGAACAATCGCCGCTTCGTCGAGGTCATCCTATCGCAAGCCACGCGGCTCAGTAACATCGCAGCAGATCTGCTGTCGCTGTCGGAACTGGAATCGAGCGGGGCCACGGCGGCGCCTCACCCGGTTTCCATCCGTTCCGCGATCGAATCTGCCCTCCGCACCGTGGAATCCGCGGCCCGCCTGCAAGGCGTTCAAGTGCTGTGCGAAAAAATCGACGACGTCAAGGTCATCGGCCATGAACTCCGGCTGGAACAGGTCTTCGTCAACCTGCTCGACAACGCCGTCAAATTCAATCGCCCGAACGGCGAGGTGCAAATCGAAATGCGGCCGAAGAACGGAAAGGTCAGCATCCTGATCGGCGACACCGGAATCGGAATCCCGTCCGAGGACCTCCCGCGCGTCTTCGAGCGTTTCTATCGCGTCGACAAAGCGCGGTCGCGCGCCATGGGCGGCACCGGTTTGGGCCTCTCCATCGTCAAGCATGCTGTCGAACAGATGGGCGGAACCATCAAAGTAGACAGCCGCTTAGGCGAAGGATCTGAGTTCACTATTGAACTTCCAACAGTTTAATCTAACGTTGTAACCCGATATTAACCTGATCGTCATTTATCGCTAACGGGCCATCGCTATTCTCCGGTATGGCGGTTTGCAAGGAATTGCTCCGCCTTGCTTTAGGAGAGACTTTGAAAACCCAATTCGGGATGGAGACGATGAAAGTAAAAACGCTTGGAAATGTGTTTTGCTCAGCGGTTTTTTTGGCCGCCTCGCTGTGGGGCCAAACAGTGACGACAAGTCCGGCCAACAACCAGGACATGGACGCGCTCAAGGCGCAGCTGGCTGCGCAGCAGAAACAGATTGATGACTTGAAGCTGGCGCTGGAGGACCAGCGCAAGCTGATTGAGAGGGCCACTGGGTCCGCATCCATGCAGCCCGGCCAAACCGGTTTCGGACTGCCGCGCGACAAAGCCCTGGGCGAAGTGGCGAGCACCACGCCGATCATTCCTTCGATCGCGCCAGTCGCCAAGCCGGCTCTGAGCTCCGGGCAGCCCGCATCCAATTCCACCAATCCCTGCGATGGCCCTCCCGACACGAATGCCGTCCCGCCCTATTTGCGCTTCGGCAGCGTTTGCATCACGCCGATCGGATTCGTCGACGCGACCTTCGTGTGGCGTGACAAGAACGCCGCCTCGGGTATCGGAACCAATTTCGGCAGTGTCCCCTACAACAATGTGGCCACCGGCAAACTTTCCGAATCCCGCTTCAGCATCCAGAACTCGCGCCTTGGGCTGCGCGTCGATGGAGACTGGAAGGGGACTCACTTTATCGGCTATAACGAGTTCGACTTTTTGGGATCGAGCGGCGCTAGCAATCTCAACACAACCAACGGCGCTGTCGTTCCCCGGCTGCGCCTCTACTGGGTCGACGCGAGGAAGGGCGGCTGGGAATTTCTGGCCGGCCAAAGCTGGAGCATGCTGACCCCCAACCGCGTGGGAATCTCCCCGCTGCCCGGCGACCTCTTCTACTCGCAAGTCATGGACGTGAACTACATGGCGGGCTTGACTTGGACCCGTCAACCGGGCTTCCGCGTTCTGTATCACTTCGGCGAGAAGGCAGTGTGGGGCTTGTCGGCCGAGGAACCTGACCAGTACATGGGCGGTTCCGGTGGCGGTTCCGCGGCCGTTCTGCCGGCCGCCTATACCGGCCTCTCCGGCACTCAGCTTGACAACAACAACTTCACGAATCCCTATGCCGGGCCCCAGCTCACGCCCGACTTCATCAGCAAGTTCGCTGTAGACCCGACTTCCCGGTTTCACGCCGAAGTCTCCGGAATCGTGAGCACCTTCAAAGTCTTAAATACGGCGAATTTGGCGGCCGGCCAAACCTTTACCAAGGCCGGCGGCGGCATCCAGCTCGGTCTCAACGGTGAGATTTTCAAGGGCTTCCGGCTGATCAGCACCAATTTCTGGGGCGATGGCGAAGGCCGCTATCTCTTCGGACAAGCGCCGGATTTGGTTGTAAACGCCACCGGCAACTTCAACTTGCTGCATGCTGGCGGCACGGTAGACGGTTTCGAAGCCAGAGTCGGTAAGATCCTGTTGTTTGGCTACTACGGCGGCATCTACATCGACAAAGATGTGGTCGTCGACGCGAATGGCAAGCTGGTCGGTTATGGTTACGTTGGTTCCGCGAATAGCCAGAACAAGGCGATTCAGGAAGTCACGTTCGGCTTCAATCAGACCATGTGGGCCAACCCGCGCTACGGTGCGATCAATCTGATCGGCCAGTACGAATACCTGACCCGCAACCCGTGGTACATTGCGCCGAATGCCCCGGACCAAACCCACGACAACACCATCTACTTCGACGTTCGCTATACGCTGCCGGGCAGCATGCCAAAGTTCTAACCTAACGCGTCATCAGAACGGGGGGCGGCATCAGCCGTCCCCTTCGAGTGAAAATACGGGGGACTCATGAAACAACAGATTCTTTGCATTACATTATTGGCCGGTGCCACCCTAGCTGGGGCCTCGGCCGAAACCATCAACGCGGCGGGAGCAACTTTCCCAGGCCCCATCTATCAGAAGTGGTTTGAAAATTTTCACAAGGCGCATTCCGACGTCCAGATCAACTATCAGGCCATCGGTTCAGGCGGCGGGATTCGCCAGCTCACCGAAGGCACCGTGGACTTCGGCGCATCCGACATGCCCATGACCAACGATCAATTATCGAAGGTCACCAAATTCAAGGTCCTGCATTTTCCGACCGTCTTGGGCGGTATTGTGCCGACGTATAACGTTCCCGGAGCTGCCGATCTGAAGTTCTCCGGTCCGACCCTTGCCGGCATCTTCCTCGGCAACATCAAAAAGTGGAACGATCCCGCGCTCGTCAAGGACAACCCGGGCGCAAAGCTTCCCAATGAAGACATCACCGTGGTTCATCGATCCGACGGCAGCGGTACCAGCTTTGTGTTCACCGATTATCTGTCCAAAGTCAGCCCTGAATGGAAGATGAAGGTGGGCTCCAACACATCCGTGAATTGGCCGGTCGGTCTAGGCGGCAAGGGCAACGAAGGCGTGGCTGGATTGGTAAAGCAGACCCCGAATTCCATCGGCTACGTCGAACTCATCTACGCGGCCCAAAACAAAATGGAGTATGGCTCGATCAAGAACGCCGCGGGCACTTTCGTCAAGGCCGACAGCAGTTCGGTGAGCGATGCCGCCGCCGGCGCCGCAAAGGACATACCAGCCGACTTCCGCGTCTCAATCACCAACGCCCCGGGCAAAAACGCCTATCCGATTTCCACCTTCACCTGGCTGCTGATCCCGGATAAAATCGACAACGCGAGCAAGAAAAAGGCCATCAAGGACTTCCTGGCCTGGATGATGACCTCCGGTCAGGACGACGCGGCAGGCCTGTTCTACGCGCCGCTCCCCAAACCGATAGTCGCCAACGAACAGAAGCAACTCGCTCTGATAAAGTAAGAAGCCAGGCATGGGAACCGTAGTTGCCACCGCGCCGCCTGAAACGCGTCCGCGGAAATCGATCGCATTTTGGCGTGACGGGGATCAGATCTCTCACCTCGTCACGTTCCTCTTCGCGGCCAGCATTTTCTTCATTACCGTTTTCCTGGTGTACGAACTCTGGATTCACTCCGCTCCCTCGCGCGCCAAGTTCGGATTCAGCTTCCTGACCGGCAAAACTTGGGACCCCAATATCGACGAGTTCGGCGCGCTGCCTTTCATCTACGGAACCGTTCTGACGTCCTTCGTCGCTCTCTTGATTTCTGTCCCCTTGGGAGTGGGCGCGGCCATCTTCCTCTCCGAATTGGCGCCGCCCAAGCTTTCCAACGCCTGCACGTTCTTGGTGGAGCTACTGGCCGCCGTCCCCAGCGTGATTTTCGGCCTCTTGGCCCTCTTTACTCTGGTGCCGCTTCTGCGCCAGTATGTCGAGCCGTTCCTCAAACGCACTCTGGGTTTTCTTCCTCTGTTCCAGGGCCCGGCTTATGGCTTAAGCTACCTCGCGGCCGGCTTGATCCTGGCGATCATGACGTTTCCGTTTATCATCTCCATCTCGCGTGAAGCCTTGCTGGCCGTTCCTCGCGAACAACGCGAAGCCGCGCTCGCGTTAGGCGCAACGAAGTGGGAATCCACTTGGCAGGTCGTGGTTCCCTTCGCCCGCCTCGGGATTATTGGGTCCATCTTCCTCGCCCTGGCCCGCGCTCTGGGAGAAACCATGGCCGTCACCATGGTCATCGGCAACGACACCGGCATCCACACTTCTCTGCTTTCGCCCGGATATACCATCGCCGCCCTCATCGCTAATAACTTCACCGAAGCCACCGGCGATATTTTTCTCAGCTCGCTGGTTGAACTCGGCCTGGTACTCTTCGCGCTCACCATGGTCCTCAATGCCGGAGCCCAGCTCTTAATCATCGCCACCACACGGAAGGGATCGAAACAACCCTAATGAACCGTATCGCGCGGCGCAACATCGTGAACAACGTCATGCTGACGGTTACCGGCATCTGCACCGTGCTCACCGTGTCCATTCTCTTTCTGATCCTCGGCTATCTGGTCTACAATGGCTGGCGCTCGCTCGACTGGAACTTTTTCACCAAGCTGCCTCTGGCTCCCGGCGAAACCGGCGGGGGCATGGCAAATGCCATCGTAGGCAGCGGCATCCTGATTCTGATCGCAGCCGCGATTGGCATTCCCGTGGGATTTTTAGGCGGCGTCTACCTGGCCGAGTTTGGCGGCAAGACCGTGCCTATGGTGATACGCTACACCGCGGACCTGCTGAACGGCGTGCCGTCCATCGTCATCGGAATCTTCGCCTGGACCGTGATTGTGGTGCCGATGCACCATTTTTCCGCCCTGGCCGGCAGCCTCGCGCTGAGCCTGATGCTGATCCCGATCACGATGCGCAGCACCGAGCAGTTCCTCTCGAACGTGCCCCGCTCGCTGCGGGAAGGCGCCCTCGCGCTAGGCGCGCCGAAGTGGAAAGTGATCGCCACGGTCGCCGTGCCCGCTGCCATGCGCGGTATTCTCACCGGCATGATTCTTGGCGTGGCGCGTATCGCCGGCGAAAGCGCCCCGCTGCTCTTCACGGCGCTCAATAACGAATTTTGGCCCAACGGCCT
>DATHMO010000263.1:0-19839 GCA_035486995.1 Bryobacteraceae bacterium | reverse complement strand
GTCGCTCCACCCTGAGTTGTCAATTCGTACGCTTCCGCTGCGGTCACAACTCTACTTAATCCACAGCATCAGCCGTGTACAAGCTCTGACGCGAAGCTCCCATGGATTTTATCGCGCCGCTGCCCGCTTGGCAGGCCGCTTCGCACGCGCCTCACCTTCCGATTGAATAGTGTGTGCCGTGACGATTGCGCGTATCAAGCCCGGAAAGCGCTGCTCCAGTTCCGCGCACCGCGACACGTTCTGTAACTCCACGCCATGCCGCTCGCTCCGAATCAGGCCAGCCTCGCGAAGGATCTTGAAATGCTGTGAGAGCGTGGACTTGGGGATTGCCTTATCGCTCACCGTGAGGAAGTTCGAGCAACTCTGCGGGCACTCCTGCGCGACGATGTCGGCATACATGGCCACTCGTACCGGGTCGGACAGCGCATGAAGAATTCCTTCCACGGTGACTTCCTGTACCGACGGATGGAACAAGGGCCGCATGTTTATAAGAGTAGTCATCTCGGGGAAATGGTTCAACTGTTCATTAGTTCTGAACTTGTGAATCCTTCCCGCCGCCAGCTCCATCTACTCGGCTAGGGAGATATAGAGATGAACAAGCTCACAGGAAAAGTCGCAGTGGTCACCGGCGCGTCTAAGGGGATTGGAGCGGCGATCGCCAAATCGCTGGCCGCCGAGGGCGCCTCCGTGGTGGTGAATTACTCGTCCAGCAAGTCCGGCGCAGATGCCGTGGTATCAGCCATCAAGGCTGACGGTGGCAAGGCTGTCGCGGTGCATGGCGATGTCTCCAAAGCCGCCGAGGCGCAAGGCATTATTGACGCAGCCATCAAGAACTTCGGACGCCTTGACGTCCTGGTCAACAACTCTGGCGTCTACGAATTCTCCGCCATCGAAAGCTTCAGCGAAGAACACTACAACAAGATTTTCAATGTCAACGTGCTCGGTCTGCTGCTCACTACGCAGGCCGCGGTCAAGCATTTGGGCGAAGGGGCCAGCATCATCAATATAGGTTCTTTGGTCAGCAGCCTGACGCCGCCGAACAGCGCGGTCTACACGGCGACCAAGGGCGCAGTTGATGCAATCACGGGCGTGCTGGCGAAAGA
This sequence comes from Bryobacteraceae bacterium, assembly GCA_035486995.1. GTDB lineage: Bacteria > Acidobacteriota > Terriglobia > Bryobacterales > Bryobacteraceae > Palsa-89. The sequence continues at coordinate 18,736 of DATHMO010000263.1, read as the reverse complement.
GCTGGGGGCGAAAAAGATCCGCGTCAATTCCATCAACCCTGGCATGGTTGAGACCGAGGGCGTACACGCCGCGGGCTTCCTCGGCTCTGACTTCGAGAAAGAGATCGTCGCTCAGACTCCGCTTGGCCGCCTCGGTCAGGTGAATGATATCGCCAGTGTCGCCACGTTCCTGGCCTCCAACGATTCCCAGTGGCTCACCGGCGAATTGGTGCGCACTGGCGGCGGCCTCCACTAACCACAGGACGAAAACCAGAAAGGAAGTATGATCAACCATGGGTAAGCTTGAAGGAAAAGTAGCAGTCATCACCGCCGGGACTTCCGGCATGGCGCTCGCGACCGCACAGCTTTTCGTCGCGGAGGGTGCGTACGTCTTCATCACCGGGCGCCGCAAGGAAAAGCTGGATGAGGCCGTGAAGCTCATCGGCAAAAACGTCACCGGCGTACAAGGTGACGCCGCCAATCTCCGGGATCTCGATCGCCTGTACGAAACGGTGAAACGTGAAAAGGGCAAGATCGATGTTCTTTTTGCGAGCGCCGGCCAGGGCGAGATCGCGACATTGGAAAAAGTGACCGAAGAACACTTCGACAAGACCTTCGGTCTCAACGTCCGCGGCACGCTCTTCACCGTGCAGAAGGCGCTGCCGCTTTTTAACGACAACGGCTCCATCGTTCTTAACGGATCCATTGCCGGTATCAAGGGCTTTCCGGCGTTCGGCGTTTACAGCGCCAGCAAAGCCGCGCTCCGCTCCTTTGCGCGCACCTGGTTACTCGAGCTGAAGGATCGAAGAATTCGCGTGAACGTTCTGAGTCCGGGCACCATTGACACTCCGGCGCTCGACGGACTCGGGGCCGATGCGAAGAATAGCTTCAAGGCCCTTATTCCACGCGGCGAAATGGGCCGTCCGGAAGAGATCGCGACGGTAGCGCTGTTCCTGGCATCGAGCGACTCGAGCTTCGTCAACGGCGTTGAGCTTTTCGTGGACGGCGGCACGGCGCAGATCTAGTTTCCGCGCGCGACGCTTATCGTGGCCGCAGCGTAGCCAGAAGTATACTGGTCGAATCGGAGGAACGATGAGCACCGTAACCACCTCTACCCGTGAGCCGGAGCTTCTGGGGCAGACCGTTGTTGTGATCGGCGGGAGCTCCGGCATCGGATTCGAAACGGCACGCCGGGCGCGCGCGGAAGGGGCCAAGGTGATTCTCACGGGCCGGAATGCCGAACGACTCCAGCAGGCTGCCAGTGAGATTGGCGCCTTGAGCACGGCGGCCTTCGACGCCAAGGATCCGGTGGCGATCGATCGGTTCTTCGCTGACCTGCCGACGATCGACCACGTGATGGTGACAGCCGGCCGGCCGTACTACGGACGCCTCGCGGATATGGATTTCTCGAAGATTCGCGAGATTATGGGCGAGCACCTTCTGCAGGCGCTTTGCGTCGCGCGCAACGCGGTCAACAAAGTGCGGCCGGGAGGAACGGTAATCTTGATAGGCGGCACGGGTGGCCGACGCCCAGCGATCGGCATGAGCATTGCCGGCGCAGTGACCGCCGCGCTTCCTGCTCTGACCGCTAATCTGGCGCTTGAGATCGCGCCGGTGCGAGTCAACCTCATCGCCCCGGGATTCGTGGACACGCCATTGTCTGCGGAACTGCTGGGCGATCAGCTCGAAAAACGCCGTGACTGGCTGCGCGCTAAGCTTCCCATCCGGCGGGTGGTGGGACCGGCGGATGTAGCCGCGCTCGCGATACACATTATGACCAACACCGCGTTGACGGGCGCAACCTATGACGTCGACGGCGGACAGCAGTTGGTCACGCCTAGCTAGAAGGGGCTGGCTACTTTCGCGGGTCGAAGCGGACTTCCACTTCAGTGATCACTTTGGCCGGGTGGCCGCCCTTGAGGGTGGGCTTATAACTGAACTGAGCCCATGGCACGGTCTCACAGAGCTGCGCGCCGCTGTTGAGCTCGGCGATCTTGCCTGTCTCGTCGACCACGACTTTGCAGTGAACCGTTCCGCCGGTAGGTTCCCAGAGTGGCGCGGGCAGAACGGTGGGACCAGCGACCAGGAGCGCGCGTTGTTTATCTGCCGCAACGGTTACTTGCGGAGCTTCCGTGCCGGCATCCGGAGCATCCTTCTTCGTGTCGGCGGCGGGATGGATCTGGGTGACCAGGAATACGGCTCTGGCGGGATAGCGTTTCACCTTGGCGCGCAAACTGGCGGAGTATCCATCGTTGGCATCAAACGACAGGCCGGGCCAGGCCGTGCGTACGACGGTGTCGCAACTTGATTCCAGGGGATAGCCGTTTTTTCCGTTATCGGCATCGCCAATCGCGTCGATGGCCTTTTGCGCGTAGACGCCCTCGGCAATGTACTCTTTGCCAGGCGTCACCTCGGCGGGCTTGTTAAAGAAGAGGCGGTAGCGATTCAGGCCGTCGACCAGATAGACGGAAGGTCCGCCGGCGTTCAGAGAGGCATCGAGCGCGTTGGTTTCGTCGATGTTCACCTGGGCCTTGCCCTGGATCTTATCTGGCGCCGCGGCGGCCGGTTTGGTTGCGGGCTGGTTGGAACAGCCGGTCAATGCGGTAAGGGCAAGTATCAGGCAAGAAAAACCGTGCGTGTTGCGGGCCATAAGCATCCGACGTTATCACAGGGGGTGGATGGTGACAACCGGGATGGCCGGAGGAATCCTAGCGCACCACAAGCGAACGAATCTCAACGGCGGCCGACGTAGTTAGTTCCTAATGACGAGAGCCGTTCGCTCAGGCGAGAGTCACTGCGATACTTTACTGCCCTTCATCTCCCATCTTTCGCTTTCAACCTCAGTGCCGTTAAATGGAGCGTGAAACATAGTCAATTTCATTTCGCCGCCGTGGACCGTTCCCTCGCAACGGAATTTAGGGTAGAACGTTCCCCCACGCGTTGAATAGCTCATTTCGTGAACCAGCGTGAATGTAATTCTGTTGCCATCAACCTTCCCGTCTGAGATTGGGGCGCTTCCCGGCCATTGCGTCAGGTAGGCGAATCCAGTCAACTTATTTCCATCCACCTTTAATTCAAACGAAGGCGCATAAGCGACCTTCGGCCGTCCACCCGGCCCCGCATCGACCATTATTGTTTTCCAGTTCCCGGTGATCTCGTCTGCGGAAGCGCCGAAAGCTATGCTAGCGAAGATGACTAGAACGCTCTTTGCGAGTTTCATCAGCACCCTCCCACGCCGAGAGAATAACGTACTTGCGGCTCGAAGTCACCGGTCAGCGGGATCGCCTGAGTTGGCAACTCAATCGGGCGTTGGAGCGTCAGGCCTGGGATCCGAACCAGCGCTCAACAACTGCGCGCACATCGACTGAGTGGTTGTAAAACATAATCTTCGCTTTCGGGACCACTTCATGAGCGGCGTCGATGATTTGCTCCATGAAGTAACTCATCGCAGGATCGGCTGCTACGCCGCCTCCGATCAGGACGCCGTCGGGAGATTGCGTTCTTAATTGATGTTTGAAACCATCGAGGCCAGTCTCGGGCGAGGCGTGGATAATTTCGTATTTATAGCCGGCGCGTGTCATCCGCTCCTGTAGGTCACTCAATCTTTTTGCAACCTTTGGGCGCTCCTCTAGCGGGATGGATGGATGATCGAGCGGCAGCCCGATGTGGAAGATGGATACGGCCAAAATCGCCGCCGCTAATAGACGGTGATTGCCGCGATGAAGGTGTTCACACCTAGGTTGGCCGCCGGACCAAAGAGCGCTCCCGGGTTTCCGGGGCCAGCGGTGGTGCAGCCGAAGTCCAAAACCGAGTAGAGGCCAATATAGTAGGTCCCGAATGTCGTCGGGGCAGTAAAGGTGAATGTTTGATTGCCCCCAAACGGGCCGGCACCCGCTGTGCCGAAACATGAATTCGCGGTGATCGACCCGGCGACGACGCTGCCGCCGAAGGTCGCGATCCCGCCCAGGAACTGCTGGAGACAGCCTGGGCAAAAACCGCCCCGGTTGACCGTCCAATCGAAGCTGACGCTAAAAGACGCGCCCGGGGATACGTGCTGCTGGTTCGTGCCGCCGTTTATACTCGCGTTGGTAGCGGTAAACGAATCTTGATTCACACCGATCGTGGAAGAGATTCCGATCGGGCCTTGTATGCCTTGAATTCCCTGGATACCCTGTATTCCCTGGATGCCTTGGATTCCCTGTAAGCCCTGCAATCCGACTTGGCCGCGCGGACCGGGAGGTCCGGTTGCTCCAACTGGTCCGAGCGGACCCAGGGGACCCTGGGTGCCTTGCGGACCTTGGGGACCGGTTGGACCATGCGGACCGGTTGCACCCTCCTCGCCCTGCGGACCCATCGGCCCAGTGGGACCGGGAGGCCCTTGTGGGATAAACGGCGGCGCGGGTCCAGGAGGACCCTGTGGTCCAGGCGGCGCCAGAGGAAAATCGGTCACAGGCAGCGTCAGTAAGCCGGGGCTTGGGCTGTTGTACGAATTCGTCGACGGAAACTGCAAGGTGATTTTGCCGCTTCCCACCTTGCTGGGGGGGATCAAAGAGAATTCCACGGCAAAGCTGTCACCAGGCGCGAAGGTCTTGGCCGTTCCCGAATAGGTGACGATCAGCACATTGGATCCTGCTCCAAGGGCGACGCCAAAGTCGGATGTCGCAAGAGTGGACGAGTTGACGATGACGGACGCCATGAGAGAGCTGATCTGGCCGTCGCCGATGCTGAACTGGAACGTGAATGTGTCGTTGGGCTGGATCTGCTGAGTGGAAGCCGTATTACTATTGGCGCACACGAGCAGCGCGCTGGAAGTTTGACCGGTCTCGACGGCACTGGGTGTGATGGAACACGCCAGGGTAATTTTGTTGTTGGGCGTTTGCGCGGCGAGAAACGCGCTACACGCCATCGCGCACATAATGCCGCGCAATATTGACATCCGAAAGACCTCCACGGATCACTCAGTATAACGTAGTGCTGCTCATGAGACCATACCCTAAGATGGGGGTGGTTCGGTATCTGGTGAGCGCAGACTGTGGGCTTGACGGGAGCGCGGCATGGCGCCCGCGAGCAGCAGAACATCGCCACAGAACATAAGTGTATCGCCCAGGTAATTCAGTCCTTCAAGGTTGGCGCGTTCCGCTATTGCAAACGGCACGTAGACCGCGAGGATGGTAACGAACACCATGCCGCCCACCCACGTCGCGGCTGCACGGGTTTTTCGGCCGGCTAAGAGCAGGGGACTCGCCACGGCGTAAACCGCGGCCGTCAGGTAGGTCCAAACGGAGTGCCCAAAGATCCAGGTGGGAGTCACCGCTTCGAGCGGAACGCCGGGAACGTGGCCGGCGTGCAGGAACTGCTCGAAGCTGTAAAAGAGGATAGGGATCGCGATGAAGTATCGCGCTATCGTCGCAAGGATGTGAGCGCGCTGTTGGTGCCGAGGCCCGGTAAGGCTGGCGGCGAGCGCCAGAGGACCGCCGCTGAAGGCGAGTTCTCGTAACATGAGCGCTGTGGCAAAACGGTCGCGCGGATTTTGCGCCCACGCCGGGGCGTCCATCAGCACCACGAAAAGGAAAAACGTCAGGGCCAGCAGGCTCGCCGCGAGACGCGCCTGTATTCCGGTCACCAGGCTCAGCCCCGCTGCGATGAAGCAAGCGCCTACGAAGTAGACCCAAAACTGGTGCCACGGGATCCATGACGGCACCATCGAGAGCATGCCTGTGGTGAGCGTGAAGTGTTCGGTGCCGAAGGCCGCGATGGGCGCCCCGTAAAAAAGGGGACCAAACAGAATCAGCTTGTCGAATCCTCGGGCCGTTTGCCATTGGCCACGAAGAGAAATCGCGATCAGCCCGATGGCAAGGACCGTTCCTCCGACGCAATACGACCAGATCACCTGGCTGGGAATTACGAGAAGCGCCAGAACTGGGGATGAAGTCACCAAGGTGTAGCTCACCGATTCCTTTCCGCTTCGCCGCGCCTGGGCCAATATACCATCGCAATGCCGCAGGAACGGCCGGGGCGCGCGCGGGGATCGTGCTAAGCTTCCCCCAGAGTCCCAATTCCAGTAGGAGAAAACTATGAAATCGATTTCAATGCTACTGGCGGGTATGTCCCTGGCCGCAGTGCTTTATGCACAACCGCCGGGTTTCAATCCGCCCAAGACAACTCTCAAAGTCGGCGACATGGCTCCCGACTTCACCCTGCCCGACACGGACAACAAGCCCGTAAAATTGTCCGATTTTCGCGGCAAGAAGACCGTCGTGCTGGCGTTCTTCGTGGCCGCGTTCACCGGTGGTTGAACGAAGGAATTAAACGCGTACCAGTCTGGTATCGCAAATTTCGATGCAAATGAAGCGCAGGTTATGGCGATCAGCACCGATTTCACGCCGACCTTGGCGCACTGGAAGAAGGAACTCAACGTCAGCTACCCGGTCCTAAGCGATCACATGCGTAACGTTTCGGAGGAGTACGGGATTCTGATCAAGAATCTCGGCGTTTCGAATCGCGCGACGTTCGTGGTGGACAAGGAAGGCAAGATTGCCAGTATTGAAGAAGGCAACGTAGCAATCGATCCGACCGGCGCCGATACAGCGTGCAGCCGGTTGGCGCATAAGAAGTAGGTTAGAAAGCAGACGTGGGCGTCGGCTGCAGTCCGGGGGGACTGCCCCACTGCTGCGTTAGTTAGCGCGCGATTCCAAGCTTCTTCATCTTGGATTGCAGCGTAGTGCGTTTCATTCCCAGGCGGGCCGCGGCTCCATTCGGTCCGCCTACCACGCCGTTGGACTGCTCGAGAACGCGGCGGATGTGATCGCGCTCGGCGTCTTCGAGAGTCAAAGGCGTTGCGGTGTCTGGGATGCCGCGCAACTCGGCGAGGGGAATCTCAAGCGCGGTCCCGCGGGTGAGAATTACGGCCCGCTCGATCAGGTTTTCCAGTTCCCGCACGTTGCCGGGCCAGGCGTAGCTGGTCAAAGCTTCCATGGCCGCCGTCGGGATGGTCTCGATGTGGCGGTTCATGCGGCGGGCAAACTTCTGGGTGAAATATCGAACCAGCATCGGAATGTCGCCGGTTCGCTCGCGCAGGGGTGGCACGGAAAGCGGGAAGACGCTGAGGCGGTAGTAAAGGTCGCTGCGAAATTCGCGGGCCGCGATCATCTGCGAGAGGTCTCGATTGGTGGCCGATACCAGGCGCACATCCACTTTGATGGTGCGCACGCTGCCCAGCCGTTCGAACTCGTGCTCCTGCAGCGCGCGCAGCAGTTTGGGCTGCAGCTCCAGAGGAATGTCGCCGACTTCATCCAGGAACAGCGTGCCTTTGTGGGCCAGTTCGAATCGGCCGACCTTCTGCGCGATGGCGCCGGTGAACGCGCCCTTCTCGTGGCCGAACAGCTCGCTTTCGAGGAGACCGGTGGGGATGGCGGCGCAGTTGAGCTTGACGAAGGTTCGATCGCGGCGGCCGCTGAGGTCGTGAATGGCGCGCGCGATAAGCTCCTTGCCGGTGCCGGTTTCGCCGAGGATCATGACCGATGCGTCGGTGGGCGCGACGGTGGCCAGTTGCTCCAGCACGCGGCGGAATGCCGGATCGTCGCCGATGATCTCGCCAAAATTCCGCTCGGTGCGGATCTCGTCCTGAAGATATAGCTTCTCTTCGGCGAGGCGGTCCTTGAGCTGCGCGATTTCCTGAAACGCGGTGGCATTCTCGATGGCGATGGCGGCCTGGGCGGCCACCTGGGTGAGAAAGTCGACGTCGGCGGGCGTGAAGGCGTTCTCTTTGGTGCTGCCGATGTTGAGGGTTCCGAGCACGCGGTTGCGCGTGATCAAGGGAATGCAACACAACGATTGAAGGCCGGCATCGGCCAGCTTTTGGGCCAGCGGAGACGCGTAGTTGGCGAGCTGCTGCCGGTCGAACAGGGCCGGACCGCGGGTCTCGACGGCTCGACCGGCGGGCGTTTCATCGATCGCCGCTGCGAATCCATAGGGGATGATGTCGGGCTTTCCTTCGAACACCAGCGCGTGGTTTTTGAGCGAGCCTCCGCCTTCCTCGAGCAGCGCGAGGCTGGAATATTCGCTCGGCATCACTCGGCGCAGGCAAGCGGTGATGCTGGGGAATAACTCGCGGATGTCGAGTTCGGACACCAGGGCGTTGGTGATTTCGAGCAGCACCCGCAAGCGATCGCGCTCGCGTGCCAACTGCCGCTGGTATTTTTCGGCGTTCTCGAAATTGAGCGCGTTGTCGACGGCGACGGCCACTTGAGCCGAAACCTGGCGCATGAAATCGAGTTGCGATTCGAGCGGGCCGCCCGATCCGAAGCCGAACATGAGCGCGCCGAGGCGGTGTTGGGCCGTGGTGAGCGGCAGCCACGCAGAACTGAGGACGCGGTTGCGCTTGAGGACATCCATGATTTTCGGCCAACGGGTTTCCTGGTTGACGTCGGGAATGACCAGCGGCTCCTGATGCACGTACACCCAACCGGAAGGCGATTCGTCGGGGGGAAATTCCATCTCGGGCACGTGTGGCTCGAAGTCGCCGGTGCTTTCGAGGATATGCAGCCGCATGGTGTTGGTGGCGGCGTCGTAGAGGACGAGATTGAGAAAATCGAAGGGGACGACCGCGCGCAAGCGGAGTGCTAGATCGCGAAACAATCGATTCAGGTCGCGATGTTGGAGAATAGCTTGGGAAACGTCGAGGAGCGACTGATGGGCGGCGCTTTGTGATCCGGCGGTTCTAACCTCGGGCTCCGAGATGCCGCTATGTTCGGAGCTGGCGAGCATTTGATGGGCCTAAAGACCAGTATACTCGCCGGCAGGATCGCGATCAGACGAGATGCATGCCGACGTGGGCGTCGGCCGCGGGCACTGCTCCCGGCAGCCAGGAGTCCCGCCCCGCTCTAGAACAAGTCGCCGATGTCTTTGGCGATTCCGCGCGATTCCAAATGAATCAAGCCGGCGTTGGCTCCCATGGGACCCATCACCGCCAACACCGCCTTGGGACCGGCCGAGTACACGAACAGAACGCCATCATCGCCGCGGATACTGACCTCGGACAATGTCCCAGTGGCCATGCTTTCGCTGATGCGTCGCCCGAGGCTGGAAGCTGCGGCGGCCATTGCGGCTACGCGATTTGGATCGGTGCCGTTAGAAAGCGAATGCGCCACGGGCAGGCCCTCGTTGGAGGCCAGCAACACGCCTCGCAGCTCTGGAATTGAGTTGCGAAGGTTCTCCAAATGATTCTTCAAAGCTTCGTGTTTCACCATATTCCTCTCCTGACGATCTCCCACGCGTTGCGTGGAACCTGGCGCACCCTGCGCTGTTAGTAAGATCGTTCAGTTAAGGCTCTAACTTTAGCCAGTCTCACCGATAAACACATTACTTTTCCACACTTCGTGAAAAGAGCCGCGTCGCTAGGGGTGAAGGGCTCCAAAAGCCATGGCTGCACTGGCCTAGCCTGTACGGCGAGCTATGGTTTCTCCCAAGGTCGTAAGGTGGATGCCTGAGAATGTCTTTATAAGAGCTTTACCGTATAGAAACAACCTCAGGACCTATTCACTAATTGCCTAGAATCGCCGATTACACCCATATGGGATGCCGGTACTGTGGCAAGGAGCTGGCGCTACTCAAGAGACTCACGGGCGGAGGCGAATTCTGTTCCGAGGCACACAAGCGAAGCTATCAGGATGAATACAACCGTTTAGCGCTCAGCCGGTTGCTGCAAGCGCAGAAGGTGAAACAGGGGGAATCCACGGGCCAAAAGGCCGGGACATCGGCGGCGCCGGTGGCGGTGGAAGAGCGGTCGTCTGAGGCCCCCGGGTTGGTCGAAACTGTGTTCGCCGACGCTAGCTTGGAAGCGGCAACGGCGGCGGAGCATGCTCTGCCCGATGAGAGGCTGGATCAAGGCGCGGGCGAAATGGCGGAGATGGAATCGGCGGCCATCGAAATCAGCAGCTTGAACGGATCGGGCATGGACGAAGTAGCTGTCGAGGATGCCGCCGACGAAGCCGGGCTGGAGCCCACGGAAATCGTGGAATTCCTGCTGGACGCCCCCGCGATGGCCACCCTGCCCGATGAAACACCTTACTTAGAATCGTGGCTTGAGCTCTCGTCCGGGCCAGCGGTTGCGGCTTGGCAATTGCAGGATGGGAACGGAGCCAACACACTTTCGACAGCGGCGCTGCTCTCGCTGGATCTTCAACTCAACGCGTCGCCGGCGGAGGATTTGGTTCATCAACCGGGTCCTGAGGCCAGCTTGACGCCGCAGGAGTTCGCCGCGCCCGGGCTTGGGCAGCCCTCGTTGCCCTGGAAGGTGAGCGCTATGCATCAGCTCCCGTACGCTAGCCCAGTCACGATCGAAGTCACGGTCAGCGTCATCGATTTCGCGCCGGATCAAAGCACGGCGGTAGGCCTCGATTTCGAGACTGCAGTTTCGCCACAAGATTCCGCGCTACTGTCTCTGGCCTCGACGGCGATCGAATTTCCGGCCGAGGATTCCGCGGTCGAGTTCGCTGCGGGACAAGATCAGGGCGGCTCCGTGGATTCGTCCGTCGCAGAACCTGAGGCGGTAACAGCCGAGGACGCGAGCCCGCGAGCATCGCTCGAAGCGCTGTCGAAATTGCATCAGGATCTGATCCACGAGGAAGAAGCAGCGCCCGAGGAAGTGGTGGCCGAGGTGGTGGCCAACACAGCGCAGGAACCTGTTCCGGTGGCCCCTGAAGTTGTCGATCCGCCCGCGTCCCAACAAACACCGGCAGGGTCGAACCCCGGGCCAGCCACCGAATTGTTGGACATCGCTATCCGGATGTTCCCGCCTACTAAACCGGCGCCCATCGCCGGCGCAGGCTTGCCGAGTCAATCGGAACCCCTGCTTCCGAATTTGAAATCCCTGCCGTTGCGGCCGAAGGTAGCGGTGGCCTCCGGCTATGCGCCGCCCGCGGCAGCCCCAGCCCAGGCGGCCAAGACGGTTCCAAGTACCCCGAAGCCGGCGCCCGCGCAGACCCCGGCGCATGCCGCGTCGACTACAGCTCCGCACAAAGACGCAGCTCCCGCGGCGCCATCGAAATTCGCGCCAGCGTCGAAGCCCGGGGCAGCTCGCATCGCGCAGCCCAAGCAGCCGGCGCCCCCTGTCAAGGCAGAGAGCACGGTGAAGGCGGCCGCGCCAACCGGAAAAGCCCACCCGCCGGCGCAGCCAGCCGCGTCGAAACCCGCACTGCCGACCGCACGGCCAGAAACTCAGAGCGCAAAGGTGGACGCGGTACCCGCTCCGCACACGGCGCCCGCTCCCCAGAAGGAGCCCCCAGCCATAGCCGCGACTCCAAAAGCCTCGCCGGAAGCGAAGCCGGCTTCTGAACAGCCCGCAAGTACGAAGCCCGAGACGAAGCCGCCGGTGAAACAGCCGCTGAGCGAATCCGCCCAGGAATCGACACCCACCTTCGGGTCGATGCAGCAGCCCGCCGCTTCATTCGCCGGGTCCCTCAAGGTCAAGCTGGGCATCGCGATCGTGATCCTGGTGGTGGCTTGTTCCACGTGGTTAGGCTGGGGCGGCGGAAAATCCAGTAAGTCCGGGGCCAACTCCGCGACTTCCACGGACGCTTCCGGCCCGAGCATCATAATGGGCGAAGGCGGCTGGGTGGAGGGTTGGGCTGGAGATCCATCGGGCGTGCACGTGGGCCGGCAGATCACGATTTACCGTCCGTCGCTCAAGCTCTCCGACTACCGCATCGAATTCCAGGGCAGTATCGAAACCCAGAGCATTGGTTGGGTGTTTCGCGCCGCGGATCCCGAGAATTATTACGCCTTGAAACTGATGACAGTCTCGTCGGGACTTTCTCCCAAGTTGGCGCTGTTCAAATATCTGGTGATCAACGGCCGGCAGACGCAAGTAGGGCGAGTGCCCATCGACATGACGTTAGGCACGGATACGGTCTTCAATATCCGCACCGACGTGCGTGGCCCGCAATTTACCACCTTGATTCAAGGACGGCAGGTGGACGTTTGGACCGACGATCAGTTGAAGACCGGTGGAGTCGGCTTTCTAAATGAACGCGACGAGCGGGCCAAAGTAAAATCAGTCGCCATCCGCTACCTGAATGGCGGAGTCAAGTAAGCGGGATTCACTCCCAGGGGGTTGCATGGATAAGACCAACGATCAATGGTTATGGTTTGTCGATAACGAGCTGGTAGAGGCGCTGGCCCGCACCGACGCCCTCGACGCAGCGAGCGAGAAGCGGCCCGTCCAGTCGCCGGCGCTCATCAAAGTCCTGGCTCTCAACATGGACGGCAAGACCGAGCAGGCCTTGCGCGAGATCCGCGAAGCGATTGATGGCGGCGAAAACCTGCCGGAGCTGATTTGGACCCGCGCCCATCTGGAATTTCAGCTCGGCCAATTCGAAAACGCCTTGGAGGATTACAGGAAAATTCTCGAGGCCCAGCCGAATCACAAAGGCGCCTCCTATAACGTGGCCCTGTGCCTGGAAAAGCTGGCGCGCTACCAAGAAGCCGGCGCGGCGTTCCGCAAGGTGACGGAGCTGGATCCGAACCTGCTCGAAGCGCGGCTAGGCGTGGCCATTTCCGAGCTTCACGAAAATCGTCTGGAAGAAGCGCTGGCCACCTTTGAGGAATGTCTGCACGCTAAGCCGGAGAACGAGAAGGCTCTCTACGGCAAAGCCGTGGCGCTGCACCGGGCCGGGCGCGCCGCCGAAGCGCTGGAAGTTTACGAAAAGCTGCTGCCGACGAACGCGAGCGACGCCGAGTTGATCACCAACATGATCGCCGCGGCGACGGCGCTGCGGGAAAACGAAAAGGTTCGCGAGTATTCCGAAAAACTACTGCGCGTTCGTCCCAACGCACAGGCGGGTTTGGCGGGGATGATTTCGGCCGCCATGGCACGCGGGGATTTCAAGTCGGCGGCCCAGCTGGGCGCGCAAGTAGTGAAGGTGGCCTCGAAATCCTTTGAGGGGTGGTTTAACCTGGGCGTCGCCTACCAAAAGACCAACCGGCTGGAACAAGCAGGCCAAGCCTACGCTGAAGCCGTGAAACTCCGGCCCGACAGCGCGCTAGCCTACGCCAACCTGGGCGCCACCTTGCATGAGCGCGGCGATTTTCCGGAAGCTCGCAAAGCCTATGAACGAGCCCTGCAATACGGGCCCGAAAACACCACGGCGCTTTGGAATCTGGCCATCGTGCAAGAGCGCCTGGGCAATCCGTCGGAAACCGAAAAATGCATCGAGAAGCTGGTGGAAGTAGACCCGGAGCGCGAAGACGCGTGGTACCGCATCGGCTATCTGCGCCTGTTGCGCGACGACGCGGCCGGAAGCATCGAACCGTTTCGCGTGTGCGTCAGCAAACGGCCGGACTGGCTGGAAGCGCTGGTCAATCTGGGCCTGGCGCAGCGCCGCACGGGCGATCTGGAATCGGCCAAGGCGTCGTTTAGTCAAGCGGCGGCTTGTCACCCGGAATCCACGGACGCCTTGCGCGGTTTGGCCGCGGTGGCCACCGATCAGGGCGATTACGTGCTCGCGCTCGATACCGAAGCCAAGCTCGATCAACTGGGCGAGCGGATCCCTGAGCTGAACTACAACATCGGTATCCTGCTGCAACAATCCAATTTGCAGGAAGACGCTGCGCGGAGCTACCGGCGCGCCACACAAGAGAAGCCCGATTTCGCCGAGGCGCTTTTGAACCTTGGGCACGCGCTACAGGCGCTGGGGCAGCAGGACGAGGCCCGCGGGTGTTGGCAGCAGGCGGTGGAAGCCAAGCCGGATCTGGCGGAAAAGTATTTCTAGAGCTCGAAGAGCGACGCGCCGCTACTTCGTCTCCAGCCACTTGACGCTGACTGGATTTTGATGCTCGCACTGCATGGTATCCGTCACGCCCGAGACTAAGAGCGCACACGCATTCGATTGCGCACTCCGCATCGCATGATCCTGCGTATCGGCCGAGGCCGTGCGGCATTGATTCGCTCCATGAAACTCGATGCACACCTCAACACGATATTTCGCGATGTGCATGCTCGAGTAAGCCAGGTAGGCGACGACCGCGATCACAAACGCAACTCCGATCACAACTGTTTTGTTCATGCGCCCTCCGGGAAAACGCTACCCATGCGGCGGAATTTGTCGTAGCGATCGTCGATCAGCTGCTGGGGCGATAACGCATCAAGGTCCGCGAGAGCCTTCAGAATCGTCTCCTTCACCAGTTCGGCGGCGCGGTTCGGATCCGTGTGCGCGCCTTCATCCGGCTCGACAATCATGCCGTCGATCACCTGCAGGCGTTCCAAATCCTGGGCCGTCAGCCGCAGGGCCTCGGCGGCCTCCGCGGCGCGTCCGGAATCGCGATAAATAATCGCGGCGCAGCTTTCCGGCGAGATCACGCTGTAATATGCGTTTTCGAGCATGTACACGCGATTGGCGATCCCGAGTCCCAGGGCGCCGCCGCTACCGCCTTCGCCGATCACAATGGTCACCACCGGCACGCCCAGCCGCGACATCTCGCGCAGGTTGTTCGCGATCGCCTCCGCCTGGCCGCGCTCTTCGGCGTCGATGCCGGGATAGGCGCCCACCGTGTCCAGAAACGTCACGATGGGCCGCCCGAATTTCTCGGCCAATCGCATCAGCCGCATCGCCTTGCGATAACCCTCGGGCTTCGGCATCCCGAAATTGCGGCGCAGCTTCTGCTTGGTGTCGCGGCCCTTCTCTTGGCCGATCACCATCACCGGCCGCGCGTCAAGGAACGCGAAGCCGCCCATGATGGCCGCATCGTCGCCATAGAAACGATCGCCATGCAGTTCCGAAAACCCGGTGAAGACGCGGTTGATGTAGTCCGACGAGTGCGGCCGCTTGGGGTGTCGCGCCAGCAGCACACGCTCCCACGTGGGATTCGTGACCGCAGTTGGATTCGCTTGGTCAGCCATTTAATTTGCCAGGATTTCCCAGGACTCAGGACCGCAGATGCGCTCCACTTCGGCCCAAAACTCCTTATCCGGGCGGACCTTGGTGGCCACATCCAGGATAACGGAAAAATCGCGCGGTTTCTCCAGGCGAAGCCGCACGTCGGTGGCGCCCTGTTTGCGCGTGAAGAGCTGATTGAGCGCTTCGGCTTTGTCCGCAGTACCGTTGGCGCCCACGCCTACTCGAATCGAAATCAGCGTCGGTAGATTAACTCGCGCCACCGCGAGCGGAACCAGATCCTGGACCGAGAGTTTGGGCGGCCCGTTCTCTTCAGGCAGCACGAGCCCGCGCACCAGCACGGCTTGATCCTCCACCAGATCCTTGAGCAGGCGATCGTACTGCGTGGAGAATGCCATCGCCTCCACGCCGCCCTTGCGATCTTCCACGCGCATCGCCGCCCAAAGTTTTCCTTCTTTGTTGCGCTTGCGCTGAATGCCAGTGAGGATGCCGCAGATGGCGACTTCGGCGCCGCGCTCGAGGCCCTCCAGCGTTTCGGTGTCATACGTGGAGAGCTCGGCGACTTTGTCGGAATACTCGTCCAGCGGATGACCCGTGACGAAGATCCCGAGCACTTCCTTTTCGCCCGCGAGCTTTTGCTGCACCGTCCAGTCAGGCAACGCGGGCAGCGGGTGCTCCACGTGCGCGGGCTCATCGGCCACTGCTCCGAACAATCCCACTTGGCCACTCTCGCGATCCTTCCACGCACGCTGTCCACTCTCCATCGCGTTCTCGATTACGGCGGTCAACTGCGCGCGATTGCCGCCCAGGCTCGCGAGCGCCCCGCCCTTGACGAAATTCTCGAGAATGCGCTTGTTCACGCTGGTCAGGTCGACCCGTTCGCAAAGATCGTAGAGCGATTCGAACGGTCCGCCGCTTTCGCGCGCTTCAATGATGGAGTCGGCCCCGGCCGCGCCGACATTGCGGATGGCGCAAAGTCCCATGCGGATGCCCTGGCCATCGGGCGAAAAATCGCGGCCGCTCGAATTCACGTCGGGAGGCAACACAGGAATGCCCATTTCGCGGCACTCGTTGATGTACTTCACTACTTTGTCGGTGTTGCCCATTTCCGATGTGAGCAGCGCCGACAAAAACTCCAACGCGTAGTGCGCCTTCAGGTACGCCGTGACGTATGCCAGATACGCGTAGGCGGCCGAGTGCGATTTATTAAACCCGTAGCCGGCGAACTGCTCCATCAGATCGAAGATCTTTTCGATCTTTTTCTGCGGAAGCCCCTTGGCCTTGGCGCCCTGGATGAAGCGCTCGCGCTGCGCGGCCATCTCCTCGGCCTTTTTCTTTCCCATGGCGCGCCGCAGGATGTCCGCTTCGCCGAGCGAATAGCCGGCCAGGCGGTTCGAAATCTGCATCACTTGCTCTTGATAAACGATGACGCCGTAAGTTTCTTCGAGGATCTCCTTCAGCTCGGGAAAATCGTAGGTCACCTGCTTGCGGCCGTGCTTGCGGTCGATGAAGTCGTCCACCATGCCGCCTTGGATCGGCCCCGGACGGTAGAGCGCGTTCAGCGCACACAAATCTTCAACGCGCGTGGGCTGATATTTGCGCAGGATGTCGCGCATCCCAGGCGATTCAAACTGGAACACGCCGCTGGTGTAGCCTTTGGAAAAAATCTGGTAGGTGTCGGCGTCGTCGAGCGGAAGCTTTTCGGTATCGAGCTTCACGCCGCGATAGCGCTCGATCAGCGCCACGGCATCCTGAATAATGTCGAGCGTCGTGAGCCCGAGAAAATCCATCTTGAGAAGCGCCAGCTTCTCCAGGCCCACCATGTCGTACTGCGTGACAATTTCGTCTTTGCTGGTTTTACAGAGCGGGACCAGCTCGCGCAGCGGCACCGGCGAAATCACAACGCCCGCCGCGTGCATCCCGGAGTTGCGCGCCATCCCCTCGATCTTGCAGGCCACCTCCAGCACTTCTTTCAAGCGTGGATCCTTGCGCGCCGCGTCCTCAATCGCGGGCTCCTGCTGCATCGCATCCTTGAGCTTGATGTTGAGCGTGGTGGGGATGAGCTTGGTGATGCGATCGACATCCGCGAAACCGATGTCGAGCACGCGGCCTACATCCTTGATCGCCGTGCGCGCGCCCAGCGTGCCGAAAGTGATGATCTGCGCCACTTGCTCGCGCCCGTATTTCTCGGTGACGTATTGGATCACTTCGCCGCGCCGGCGGGTATGGAAATCAATATCGATATCGGGCATGCTGACGCGCTCCGGATTGAGGAAGCGCTCGAACAGCAATCCGTATTCGAGCGGATCGATATCGGTGATTTCCATCGAATAGCTCACCAGGCTGCCGGCGGCCGATCCGCGGCCGGGGCCTACGGGAATTCCGCGCGATTTCGCGAAGCGGATGAAATCCCAGACGATGAGGAAGTAGCCCGAGAACTTCATCTGCTGGATCATGCGGATCTCGCGATCCAAGCGCTCGGCATATTCGGCAAGATCGTGTTTCAGGCCGCCCTCTTTGCGCAGCGCCTCTAACCGGCCGCGCCGCTTCTCGAAACCTTGCCGCGCGACATATTCAAAATAGCTGTCGGTGGAATGCTCGGTGGGAACATCGAACTTCGGAAACGGCTCCTTGACCTTTTCGAGACTCACCTGGCAGCGCTGGGCGATGTCCCAGGTGCAATCCAGCGCGGCTTCCATCTCGGGCGTCTCGCCGAACATCCTGAGCATTTCGTCCCGCGTTTTGAGATAAAACTCGGGGTGAGTGAACCGCATTCGGTTCGGATCGCTCATGGTCTTGCCGGTCTGGATGCAGAGCAGAATCTCGTGCGCGCGCGCGTCGCCTTTGCGCATGTAGTGCGAATCGTTGGTGGCGACTAGAGGAATGCGCGTTTCCTGCGAGAGCCGCAGCAGCTCGGGGATCACGATCTTGTCTTGATCCAAGCCGTGATCCTGAATCTCGAGAAAGAAATTCTCCTTGCCGAACATGTCGGCGTAGCCGTAGGCCAGACGCTTGGCTTCCTCGTAACGATTGGCCATGATCGTCTCGTTGATGTCGCCGCGCAAGCAAGCCGACATCGCAATCAAGCCCTTGGAGTGACGGGCGAGGAGGTCTTTGTCGATGCGCGGCTTGTAATAGAAACCTTCGAGAAAGGCCGTCGAAACCAGCTTCAGAAGGTTGCGATAGCCTTCCTGGTTTTCGCACAGCAACACCAGATGGTTGTAGCGATCGGTGTCGCTGCGGCTGGCCAATCCTTGTTGCGAGACATAGACTTCGCATCCGATCACCGGATGCACGCCCTTCTGTTTCGCTTCGTTGTAAAACTCGACAGCGCCGAAAAGATTTCCGTGGTCCGTCATGGCGACCGCTGGCATCTTCTGTTCGACGACTAAATCCATCAGCTGCCCGATCTCGCAAGCGCCGTCGAGCAGCGAATAGTCAGTGTGGCAATGTAGATGAACGAAAGGCCGTGCCGAACTCATTTTCAGGCTCGCTTACAGGGGGGAGGGTTGCCTCCATTGTACCTCGATCTCGCGCGAAGACTCGCCCGTGGCGCGGAGGTTAATTTCGATGCGATCCGGCGGCATGAGATCCGGAAAGCGCTCGCCCCATTCGATGAGCACGACGGCCGGGCGATCGAAAATCTCATCGAGACCGAGAGTTGCCACTTGCGCGGGCGTGTCCAGGCGATAAAGATCGATGTGATAGACGCTGGGACTGTATTCGTGGATCAGCGTGAACGTTGGACTTGAAACATCATCGGGGCGCGCCGCTCCAAGGCCTTTCACGATGCCTTTGGCGAGCGTTGTCTTACCCACGCCGAGCTGCCCGATCAACAACACCGCCGCTTGCGCCGGCAACTCCGA
>DATHMO010000262.1:0-14012 GCA_035486995.1 Bryobacteraceae bacterium | reverse complement strand
CACGCGCGATCGAGCGTCTCAAGCGGGTTTGCACGATGCGGGAACGCTGGCGAAATTGTGTGAGCTGTGCCCAGTGATCGTGAGCGTTTGCCCGCCGGAATTCGCCGAGGAGATCGCCGAACAAGTGGCGCTGCAATCGTATCAAGGCATCTACGTTGACGCGAACGCCATTTCTCCCGATCGCACCCGGCGCATCGCGCAGCGTCTGGAGGCACAAAGCACGCGATTCGTCGACGGCGGAATTATCGGTCCGCCTGCGGTGACGCGCAATCGCACTTGGTTGTATCTTTCAGGCGAAGGCGCGGCGGAAATTGCGTCATGCTTCTCGGCCGGGCCCATCGAGACCGAGGTTTTGGAAGGCGAGATCGGACGAGCATCCGCGTTGAAGATGTGTTTTGCCGCCTATTCCAAGGGTTCGATCGCGCTGGCGAGCGCGGTGCTGGCAGCGGCGGAAAATCTCGAGGTGCTCGAAGATCTAAAACGGCAGTGGGCCAGGAGCGGCCCTTCCCTGCCCGATCTGGAGCGCGAGATCTTGCGCGCCGCGCCCAAAGCCTGGCGATTCGTCGCCGAAATGCTCGAAATCGCGAACACCTTCGAAAGCGCCGGACTTCCGCCGGAATTCCACCAAGCCGCCGCCGAGATCTTTCGCTCGGTTGCCGCGCGACACACGGTAGACTACCAACATGAGCAATCGAAAAAGCATTGAAGTGCCCGGCTTGGAGCACGTGAATCCGATCCCAAACGCAAGCCGGATCGGGCCTTTTCTAGTGAGCGGCGGAATCTTCGGCAAGGATCCAGGTACTGGCAAGGTTTTAGATGGAATTGAAGCCCAATGCGAGCAGATGTTCGCCAATGTGCGAAAAGTCCTTGAGGCGGGCGGCGCGGCGCCGGAAGACATCATCAAGCTGAGCGTGTGGCTGAAGGACATGGCGAACAGGCCGGTGGTGAATAAATACTATGTGGAGATGTTCCCGGACGCGCATTCGCGGCCGGCGCGTCACACGTTTCCCACACCCGATCTGCGCGATCCATTGCTTGTCGAGTGCGAAATCATGGCCGTCATTTCGGACAAGAAGTGAGACTCGCGAGTTTTCACGCCGCCGGTAAGGACCGCATCGGATTTTCGCCCGACGGCGTCAGTCTCATCGAGATCTCCGGACCGCGCAATGTTCTGGAGCTAATCGAGACAGGTTCCCAGATTCTTCCGTCCGGCGAACAGTTCTCAGTCCGCGACGTGATTTTTCATCCGCCCGTGCGCCGCCCGTCGAAGATCTGCTGCCTCGCGTTAAATAACAGCGCCAACAGCGATCGAATCATCCAAGGCCCGAAGCACCCCGCGATGTTCATCAAGCCCGCAAGCTCGCTGGTGGGCCACGGCGGCGCCATCGAGTGCAAGCAGCACTATGGGCGCGTGCATCCGGAGCCGGAGCTCGCAGTCGTGATCGGCAAAACGGCCAAGAATATCGCCGCACGCGACGCTTACGATTACGTGTTCGGCTACACCATTCACAACGACATCACGTCGCCCACCATGCGCGCCGAGGATACGTTTCATTACCGCGCGATTCACCCCAAGGCGGGCGATCCCAAGGCCATCGAATACGTGGAAACGTGGGTCAGCTATCCGGGCCGGTACAAATGCTGCGACACGTTCGCATGCATGGGCCCGTGGCTGGTCACGAAAGATGAAATCGCGGATCCGCATAATCTGGCGGTATCGTGCAGCCACAAGGATCAACTGGTCACCGAAGACAATACGGAAAATCTGTTCTACAAAATCCCCGAAGTTCTGGAGTTCCTATCCAGCCACCTGACTCTGCTCGCGGGCGACATCGTCTCCATGGGAACGGCGCTGAAGAAATCCGCCCAAGGCGGTGCGGTGCAGAATATTGATTTGAACAAGCTCGGCGGTCCGGTTTCAGTGACCATCGAAAAGATCGGAACGCTCACTAACGACGTGGTCCACGTCTGAAAATCCGTCCAATTGAAGATCGCCACCGATTCGTGGTCTCCTAGAAGAGGAGTCACCCACGCAATGATACGGTCGCTTTCCCTCGTCGCCATGTTGGCGCTGCCGGCTTTTAGCCAAACGTTTTCGTCCACCCCGCTTACGAATCCTTCCACGGCTGGGAGCCAACAGCCAAACTGGTCCGTCGCGCCTGACGGATCGGCGGTCTTCAGTTGGATCGAGCCTTCGCAAGGAGGCGGGTTTGCGCTTCGATACGCGGTTCGGCACGGGGCAACCTGGTCGCCGGCGATTACCATTGCGGCGAATCGTCACTTCTTTCACCATCCGGCGGAGATGCCGGAGGTTCTCGCATTGCCGGGCGGACATTGGTTCGCTCATTGGGTGGAGTCGCCGGGCGGCGATAGCGACGCCGAATACGTCAATGTTTCCTCCTCCACCGATGGCAAGACTTGGACCATGCCGCTGCAGGCGCATCACGATCACAGCGCAGTGCAGCACGGCCTGGCTTCGATGATCGCCAACCCGGATGGCGGAGCTTCCATCTTTTGGCTCGAAGCGCTCAAGGGCGAGGACAATCCGGTATCGCTGAAACGTACCATCGTGGATGCCACAGGCAAAGAGGTTCGGGAAGAGGTGCTCGATTCCGACGTTTGCGGGTGCTGCCCGACGGCCGTCGCGAAGACCTCGAAAGGGTTGCTGGTGGCGTTCCGCGCTCACGCCAAGGACGACATTCGCGATATCGCGGTCACGCGCCTCGAAAACGGGAAGTGGTCCACGCCAAAGATTGTGAGCGCCGACGGCTGGGAAATCAACGCTTGCCCGACCAACGCAGCGGCGGTCCAGGCCAAGGGCGATCACGTGGCGGTCGCATGGTTCACCGGCGCTCATGATATGCCGCGCGATTTACTGGCGTTCTCGGACGACAGCGGTTCTACTTTCACCAAGCCGGTCACTCTCAGCACCGGGCACGCGTTCGGCTATACAGCGCTGGCATTGGATGAAGACGGCGGCGCGATTGTTTCGTGGCTGGAAAAGACCCCCGACGGCGCGCGAGTTCTGGTCCGCCGCGTCACGCCTGCCGGCGTCGCTGGGCCGGTGGTCGAGGTCGCGAAGGGCGGCAAGATGGCGCTCGGATATCCGAAGCTATTCCACAACGGAAGCGATACGTTCATTGCCTGGGGTAATCCCAAGCACATCGAAACCGCGAGTCTGGCAAAGAAAGACTAGAGTGGTCGAATCCGCGGACTAGAAGTCTTCAGCGAAGGCGACCTCTCCCGTCACGCCGACCTGGTAGGCCGAGACGCGCCGTTCGAAGAAGTTGGTCAGCTCTTGGACATCCTGCAGTTCCATGAAGTCGAACGGATTCAGGGAACCAAAGACAGGGGTCAATTGCAAGGCTTCCAACCTACGGTCGGCCACGTACTGAAGATACTCGCGCATGTTCGGCAAGGAGAGGCCGCTAACCCCAAGGCTCAGCGTGTCCTCGGCAAACCCCAACTCGCAGTCCACCGCCTCGCGGATCATCTCGGTCACGCTTCGCGCGAAGCTCGCGTCGAACAGTTCCGGCTGTTCCCGGCGTGCCGTCGCGATCACCTCCAGGGCGAATTCAATGTGGGCGCTTTCGTCGCGGAAAACCCAGCTCGTGCCGGTGGCCAGGCCCTGCAGCATGCCGCGCGACCGCAGATAGTAGACATAGGCGAATGCGGCAAAGAAGAAGAGTCCCTCGATGCACGCCGCGAAGCAGACCAAATTCAACAGGAACGACCGCATCTGATCGCTGGTGCGGATCTCGTCCAGCTTTTGGATCGAATCGATCCACTTAAAGCAGAACTGCGCCTTCTTCTGGATCGACGGAATGTTATCAACCGCCGCGAAAGCTTCGGCGCGTTCGGCCGGATCGGTAACATAGGTGTCCAATAATGTCAGATAAAACTGGACATGCAGAGCCTCCTCATACAACTGGCGCGACAGGTACATCCGCGCTTCCGGCGAATTGACGTGCTTGTAGAGATTGAGCACCAGGTTATTACCCACGATGCTGTCTCCGGTAGCGAAGAATGCAACCAGGCGCTTGATGAGGTGCCTCTCGGCGGGCTTCATTCGGGACCGCAAGTCGTTCACGTCGCTTGAAAAGTCGACTTCGTCCACGGTCCACGTGTTCTTGATGGCGGTCTTGAACATTTCAAAGAAGACCGGGTACTTCATGGGACGAAGACTGAGGTTGAATCCAGGATCGAGAATCATTGACACGCCTCGCAGGACCCCGGATTCTCGAGCGAGCACGCAATCGGGTCCTTGGAGATTGGCACCGTGGCCTTGGCGATTTTCGAGGCTGGGCGCGACCGCAAGTAGTACGTCGTTTTCAGTCCCTGCTTCCACGCGTGCATGTACATGGATGAGAGCTTCCCGATGGTGGGGTTTTCCAGGAACAGATTCAGCGATTGACTTTGATCGATGTAGGCGCCGCGCTCCGCGGCCATATCAACCAGGGATCGCATCGGAATTTCCCACACGGTCCGGTAGATTTCGCGCAGACTTCCGGGAATCTCGCCGATGTCTTGCACCGATCCCTCCGCCATCTTCATCCGGTTCCGAAGGTCTTCGTTCCACAAACCCAACTCCTTCAGATCCGCCACCAGATAGCGGTTCACTTGCAGAAAATCGCCCGAGAGAGTTTCACGTTTAAAGAGATTTGAGATCTGCGGCTCGATGCATTCATAGCACCCAGCGATAGAGGCTATGGTGGCGGTGGGCGCAATGGCGATCAGCAGCGAGTTTCTGAGGCCGAATCGCTGGATGCGGGCGCGCAACTCATCCCAACGCTCGGCGTGTTCTGGAGCCACTCCCCATGCGTCGAACTGAAGATCGCCCTGGGCGGCTCGCGTCTCGCTAAACGATTGGTGCGGACCGTGGACTTGCGCCAGCTCGCAGGATGCCAGAAGAGCATGGTAGTAAATCTCCTCCTGGATTCTTTGCGAGACGGTTCGAGCAGCATCGGAATCGAAAGGAACTTTCAATTGAAAGAAAACATCCTGCAAACCCATCAGGCCCAGGCCCACGGGACGCCAGCGCCGATTCGACCGGGCCGCGGTCTGGGTGGGGTAGAAGTTGATATCGATCACGCGATCCAGGAGCGGAACCGCGTGCCGCACGGTATCAGCCAGCTTTTCGAAATCGAAGGCGCCATCCGTCACGTGCCGGGCCAAATTGATTGACCCCAGATTGCACACCGCAGTCTCGTCGTGCGAAGTGACTTCGGTGATCTCGGTACACAGATTCGAGAGGTGAACAACGTTCTGGGGCAGCCCGGTTTGGTTCGACTTTTGATTGCAAGCGTCCTTGAACGTCATCCATCCATTTCCGGTCTCAGCGAGCATCCGCATCATACGCGAGTAAAGTTCTCGCGCTTTCACTTGCCGCTGGGCGAGCCCGTCCTGCTCTGCCTTTTCATAGGCTTCGCGAAACGCGCTGCCGAACAGATCGCAAAACTGAGGTACTTTGGACGGATCGAACAGCGACCATACCTGATCCGCCTCCACCCGCTCCATAAACAGGTCCGGAACCCAGTGCGCGAGATTCAGATTGTAGGTTCGGCGCGCCTCGTCTCCCGTGTTATCGCGCAGCTCCAGAAAGTCTTCAATGTCAGCGTGCCACGTCTCCAGATATACACAACAGGCGCCTTTACGCTTTCCGCCCTGATTGACCGCGGCTACCGAAGAATCCAGTGTCTTGAGCCAAGGTACGATTCCGTTGGACTGTCCATTCGTCCCGCGGATCAGCGAACCACGCGATCGAACCCGATGGTACGCCAAGCCAATTCCGCCCGCGAATTTCGATAACAGCGCAACGTCCTTGTATCTCTCGTAAATCGACTCCAGCTCGTCCTGCGGAGAGTCGAGCAGGAAGCACGAGGACATTTGAGAATGCGCGGTGCCGGAGTTGAATAGCGTCGGCGAACTCGGCAAATATTCCAAGCGCGCCATCAATCGATAGAAGCGAATCGCTTCCCCGACCGTTTGCGAGAGTCCGCAGGCCACCCGCAGGAAGAAATATTGCGGCGTTTCAATGGCCTCGCGTGTCGTGGGATTCTTCAGCAGATAACGGTCATAGACGGTGCGCAGTCCGAAGAATTCGAAGCGATCGGTGAAGAGTTCGTCGATCGCGCTGTTTAGCTTGCGGGCATTCGATCTCACGAAGGCGGCGGTTTCCTCGGAAACCAGTCCCAGCCGGCATCCCATCTCGATGGACTGCGAGAAGGAAAAGATATTCTGGTTTTGAATCTCCTTCTCAACATAGCGAGCCAGCAGGCGGGCGGCCAGGCGGGAATACTCGGGCTCTTCGGCAATCAACGAGGAAGCCGTCTGAATCGACAAAGAATCGAGTTCCTTGGTGGTTGCCCCATCGTAGAGGCCGCCGATGGTTTTGATCGCCACTCGCATCGGGTCCACACTCGCCAGGCCTACGGCGGAGCGCTCCACCGCGCGAATGATCTTGTCCACGGTGACCGGCTCGAAGGACCCGTTCCTCTTGCGGACTCGCATGCTGGTGGGGGGAACCTCGGCGTGAACGCCTGGTATTAGATCAGCGATGATCTCGGGAAGTGCGCTGGAAGTTGCCACGTTCTGCCTCTCCGCCATCGAAAGGCGAGCGGCATCGGCCGAATCCACAGAGGCGTGGACACAGTAACCGGCACCAATCCCCCCTTCGAGGACTTGTGATTTTCAACGCAATTAAGCGCCGGCTATCGGCAGGTCTTCGGACTCACAGGCGCGGGCGAGGCCCACCTACTGGCCGTCGCTTCCCGGTCTCGATGAGACCAGTGCTAAAGACGGCTTTCGTTCCTGCTTACCGCTGCGGGGCAGTCCCGGAATCGCACCGGGTTCCCTTTTTCGCTTCAGAGCACTGACTTCGCTTCTCTAAAGACCGACAGCAAAATCAATATACGGTGGGTCGAGACAAAAAGTCAACCACTAATTGTGGCTCGATGGAAGCAACTCACGGATGTTGTATCGCATCAGCATCGCGAGCGCGACGCCCGCGCCGAACGTGAGGGCTCCGGTGGTGACATGCAGGACGCTGGTGATCACGACGGCGAGGCTGGTCTCGGGGAAGAGAATCAGCATCATGAACGTGGTGAATCCGAGCAGCACCTGAACGGACGTGATCACCGCCAGTGCGATCGCTGCCGGTCGCAACGTTGGATGCTGGGGGAATTGCCGGATCAGGAAAACAGCCACGATCAGGATGAGAAGCAGGACAATCATGGCGTTGAGGATGTGCCAGATTACGCCTAGCGCACGATAGCGATACGACGCGCCGAGTGTGGTTTGCAGCAGTATGATCGCTGGGACGGCGATGGCGAGCGACCGCATCGAAGGCCGCCAGGTGTCGTCGATCGGCTGTGGTCCAAGCTTCCAGCTCGCTGACGTTACCAGCGCGGTGCCGACGATAGCGCCAAGAAACACTTGACCCAAAACCGCGTGAACGATGGGAGAGAGCTGGTGTGAACCCGCGTCCAACACCGCTGCGGCGAATCCGATCCACGCGAGCCGCGACCTATGAGCGATCGCGAGTCCGAGCATGAAGAGCACGGCCGCCGAGCCGATGATGGAGTGCCAGAGTTCGAATGCGGGATCAATATGGGCCGCAGGAGTAGCAGCGATTGGGCGGATGAGGCTAGTGACGACGGCACCCGCGGCGATCGCGATGAGGGCCACCACTGCCACGAAAATGGCGTAACGATGAAGCCAACGGCTCTCAGTTTTCATTGTCGAATGTCTCTAATCCAGCGGGCTGCACCGATGCCGGCGATAATCACGCCAGCCACGGAAACAATCCAGGTGGAAGCCAGGCCCCAAAGGGTTAGCATCACTCCGGCGGCGAGAACAATCGGGGCGTAGCTCGTGGGCCGGGTCATACCGTAACGTCCTGGACGGAAGAAGAACGAGTGTTGAAGGTCGGCGTAAGAATCGCCTCAGTCTACTATCGCGTTGGCGAGAGGGTCAACAAGGTGGCGTTACTGCGTCAAAAGGACTAGTACTCGGCGGGCATCACATGGTACTCTTACGGTACAAGCTTTGCGGTTAGGGCCTTACGGTATGTTAGGGCGTTTTAGTCGAGCGCTCTGTCATAATCATTAGCCTTTTGCTCGCCGATAAGAAGTGTATGTTCGACAGGCGTATAGAGCCACGGATGTTGTGTGCGGACATGGTGGATGTCCAGTGGAAGGACAAGTCGGGCCGCATACGAAAAGGCGTGGCAAATCTGGAAGACATCTCGCTATCGGGCGCCTGTCTACAGTTCGACCAACCCATCCCTTTGCAAACGGATCTGCGGATCACCTACCCGAAGGGCGAGCTCTCCGGCAAAGTGCGGTACTGTGTGTATCGCGAAATCGGGTATTTTCTGGGAATCGAATTTGAGGCCGGGTCCAAATGGTCCGCGCGCCACTTCAAACCCCAGCATCTTCTCGATCCGCGCCGCCTGGTTGCTCGCAGCGTGAATCGCGCCTCGAAGCTGGCCAATTAGACGCACGGCATCGAAAACAACCCCGGCGGTCTCCCCCATTCTGGTACTCTGGTCATTCGAGGCCATCCGTGGCAACTGCCGGCATCAGGGATTCTCTCAAGCAACGCGGCGTCCGGCTGACGCGGCAGCGCCAGATTCTGCTCGATTTGATCGACCAATCCGGCCAGCATCTAGACGCCGAACAGCTATTCAAACTGGCTCGCGAGAAAGATCCAAAGCTCAACCGGGTGACGGTCTACCGGACGCTCAAGCTGCTCAAGGCAGGCGGCTTGGTGGACGAGCTGGACCTGATGCATCACGACGGCGACCAGCACTACTACGAAACGCGCCTGAAGCAGGAACATGCTCATGTCATTTGCCTGCGCTGCGGCAAAATCGAGGAATTCTTTGGCGATCTCCTCCAGCAGATGAGAGATCAGATCGCAAGCCACTTCGGATTCGAGATCGTCCTGGCGCGGACCGAAGTAGGCGGTTACTGTTCCCATTGCCAGGTGCTGCGCTCGAAGGAACTCACGGCCGCAGCGACGCCTGAGCCGGCCGCTCCCGCCGGACGATCGCAACACCACGGGAGCCGTTAGTGGCCGAGGCGCAGACGACCCATCCGGGCGGCATCGCGTCCACTCCAGCCCGGACGCCGGCGCTCGCGGTCACCAACCCTTCGGGCAATCGCAATCGCATCGCGCTGGATGTTTTTCCTTTCCTGATCGGACGCCAGGGCGACAATCAGCTGGTGCTGCGCGACAATCGCATCTCGCGAACCCACGCCCGCATCATCTCCGAGGGTGGCGAATATTTTGTCGAGGACATGGACAGCCGGCATGGCGTTTTCGTCAACGGCCAGCAGACCAAGCGCGGCAGGTTGCGCGAGGGCGATCGCATCGATTTCGGGTTCCAGGATTCCTACCGCATGGTGTTCACGCTCGAAGAAGACGAGTTGAACAAATTCCTGGGGCAGATTTCGGCCGCGGCCGCAACCGGCGCGAGTAATCTTTCGAAGCTCCGATCGCTGGTGGAGGTAGCCCGCGCGCTGCAAAGCTCGCTTTCAACCAACGATGTCCTGGCGGCGGTGGTGGATGCGGCGTTATCGGTCACCGGCGCTGAGCGCGGCTTTCTCCTTTTGGGCAAAGACGACAGCCTGGAAGTGAGCGTGGCTCGCGACCGGCGCGGCGCTCCGCTCGACACCTCGGATCTGACCGTTCCTCGCTCGCTCATCAATCGGGCGCTCCGTTCCCGTCGCGATCTGCTGTCCATGACGTTCGACCAGACCGGCGCCGACGGCGTGCATCCGGACATGTCCGTTGCCGGCCTGGAACTGCGCAGCGTGGTTTGCGTCCCGTTGATTCAAGTCCGCACCGGTTCGCTGCAGGAGACAGTGGCCACGTCGCTCAATGAAACGGTCGGCGTGCTGTACATGGACTCGCGCGGATCGGCCGCCGATTTGTCGTCGGGAAACCGCGAAATTCTGCAAACCCTCGCGCTCGAAGCCTCCACTATCCTCGAAAACGCGCGTCTGCTCGACGAAGAACGCACCAAGCAGCACATGGAAGAGGAGCTGAACGTCGCTCGGACCATCCAGACCGGATTGCTGCCCCGCGAGTTGCCTACCGAGGGCTGGTTTCGAGCAACGGGATCGAGCATCGCTTCACGCCAGGTGGGCGGCGACTATTTCGATGTCCGCCAGATCAACCCCGACCTGTTTGCCTGCGTCATTACCGATGTCTCGGGCAAGGGAGTCAGCGCGGCGCTGTTAGCTGCTTTGCTGCAAGGCGCCTTTGTGTTTGCATCGGAGGCGAGCGTGCAGATCGATGATGTGATGTCGCGCGTAAATCGCTTTTTATACGAACGCGCCCGCGGGGAAAAGTACGCCACGGTCGTCTACTGCACCGTTAATCGGAGCGGCGAATTGCGCTGGTCGAACGCCGGCCATCCCAAGCCTCTGCTGGTTCGCGCCGGTAGCGAACCAAGGGCGCTGGAGAGCACGGGCATACCGATCGGAATGATGGATATCGCGACGTATGACGTGAAGAGCGTCCAATTGGAACCCGGCGATAAGATCGTGCTGTTCAGCGATGGCGTCTCGGAAGCGGCCAACGCAAAGGGCGAATGCTTTGATAAGCAGCGTATGAACGAGGTACTCCGCACCTACGCGCCCGCCGGATGCGCGGAATTGCACGCCAGGCTAGTGGAGGCCGTGGAAGAGTTCAGCGATACCGACGAAGAGGATGACATCACGATGCTGGTGCTGGAATACCAGCCGTAATCAAAACACATAGCCCGCGGTTGCTTGATAGTTGCGCGGCGCAATGAAATGCGTGCCGCTGAAAGTGGAAAGGAAGTTATAGAGCGCCACTTTGTTCGTGGCGTTTTCCACTGTAAACCGAAGCGTCCAGCGCGGCCCGGATTCCTTGTGGAACAAATTATCGGTGCCGATGCCGATGTCGTACAGGCTGTGCGGCTTCACCCGGTCTGGATTGTGATCGTCATTCTCAGTTCCGGTTTGCGGCAACGTCAGCAACGTCGAAGTTCCCTGCCCCGTGCAGGTTCGCAGGGGCGAGGTAAGCGTGGCTGCAACACCGTTGCACGCGAGCCCAATGTCGACCTGCTGTGCCGGCGTGAGCTCGAGCGCGGCCGCCACGTCCGGAACGCCGCTTACCACCAGCCCGCTATCGAAGCGCCAGGTAAAATCGACCCACTCCGCGTTCTTGTGGCGCTGATAGCGTAAGTTCACGTTCTGCTGATAGGCCTGATCATGATCGATTCTGAAGACGCCCGTTGGGATGCCGCCCAGCGCTATCAAGCCGCCGGTTTCCCCGGGGAAATAACGCGCACGCGTATGCCCCAAGGTGAAGTAAGCCTGAAAACCGTGCAAATTGATGGTGCTGATTCGCCCCGATAGCCCATCGACTTTCGAATTATTCCAGGAGATGGGAAATGTGATCGGCGTGTTGAACAGCACGGCAAAATCGTACGCGTTGTGGGTAAACTTCCAGAAATAATCCGCGTCGACGATCAGCCATTTCCCGATGCCTTGCTGCAGCCCGGTATCGAAGTCGTTCCGGTTCCCGGGCCGGATTGGAGTGGATACGGATCCAAACAGGTTCTCTGCGAGACCGCCCGTTCCCGCGGCGCTCGATAGAAGCAGATTTTCGTTAAAGGGCGTTTCGAATGTCCGTGCGTACGCGGCCCGCAATACAGTGTTCTTGCGCAGGAGATAGGAGAGCCCCAAACGTGGTTGAACGCCATTCCCGGATACCACGCCGTTGTATTGATCGTCGCGAAGTCCGGCATTGATGGTCAGCGGTCCCAGCGTAATGGTGTCCTGAAAGTAGAAAGCGTACTGGTTGATGTTGTGAGTAGCGTGAAAATTAAAGGGCGCTCCGCCGCGCGTCAGGTCGTAAGGAACGATTCCGGGCAGCAGGTTGGGATTGGCCGTGTAACCGGGGTTGATACCCGCACACTCGTTGGGGTTGGTTACGCCGGGTAAAAGCAGCGGATCTCCCGCGTTGTCCAGGCAAACGGGATTGTAATCCGGGTTCGTGATAGCGAACTCGAAATTCTCGAGCAGCCGGGTTTGCTGTATCTGAGTCCCGATCTTGATGTCGTGGTGTCCGCGAGTGAACGACAAATCGGCTTTCACGCCATAGTTCATCAGCACGCGATTTTGCGATGCGGTGACGGGCGTATCGTCAAACGGATCGCGGCTCGGATAGTAGTTGAGCTGATCGCGCCGCACGAAAGAATTTATCGTAAGCAAGGTGTGGGCGTTGAAGGTGTGCTGGTAGCCAGGCGCGATGCTCCAGCTCATCACACGCTGCTTCTGGTCCTGGGTCAATTGATCGTAGCTATTTGGCACCTGGAACCAGTTCCGCGCGACGAGCAGGTCCAAATGGACGACATCTTTTGGCCCAAGCTGCCAATCCACGCGGTCGAAAACGCTCCCGTTGTTGCCGATGTCATGAATGGGCAACAGTTCCGGAGTGTCCAGGAAGCGGCCGGAGCGGCTCGCATTGAACGCCAGGAAGTTCCCGAAAGTGGGCGTTCCAAATCCGATCGTGGCGCCCTCTGTCCATGTTCCAAAGGATCCCCAACTCGACTCGATGCTGCCAAATGGTTTGGTAGCCCCGAGTCCGGACTTGGTGGTTGCATTGACGACCAAGCTGGTTTTGTCGCCATACTGAGCGTCCGGCGACCCGGTGATCAGCTCCATCCCCTGCAGCGCATTGAGCGGGATTTGGGTGGAGAAGAGCTTACTTTGCTGATCGCTCACCGGCTGGCCGTCGATCACGTAAGTGGTCTGCGCGTGATCGCCCTGGGGATGAATGAATCCATTCGCGTCCCCCGCCACCGCGCCCGTGCTGTACATGATGGCGTCGCTCAAACCGGCGCCCGGGCTGAACACCGGCAGCTTCGAAAAAGCGCTCTGATCGACGTCCTGGTGCGCGGAGGTATCGGTTTCCACGGCAGCCGCGCTAGCCTGCACGGTAACGCTCTCGGTTTCGCTCGCGATGCCGAGCGATACGTTGGCAACCACCGGAACCGAATTGCGGACATCCACGTCCTGTTCAGCGGTCTTGAATCCTGTGGCGCTGACTACCAAATGATAATTGTTGGTCGGAACACTATTGAAGCGATAGGCGCCGTTCGGGTCGGCGACCACCGATCTTTCATAGCCCGTTACCGCATTGGTCAACCGCACGGTGGCGCCGGCAATCAGCGCGCCGGACGGATCGGCCACCTGTCCCATCACGGTGCCGCTGTTGATCGACTGTCCAAACCCTGGCAGCGCGATCAGGCAAATAGCTGCAACGAACCTCATGTAATTATTATCGCGGACCCTAACGTCACTCATCCTGTGCCACGAACCTGAGACGTTGCTATACTTGATGCAGTTACCGTGAACATTGCCGACTTCCATCGCCCGCTGCCGCCGCGTGTTTCGAGTGTTTGAACGTTGCTGGATGCCGAGGTTCTTCACCTTAAGCCAGGCCGAAAAACTGCTTCCGCAAGTGGAATTCGCCATTCGTGAGGCCATCGTGCGCAAAGCCGAGTATGACCAGGCCGAGGCGGAATGGCAGAGTTTTTCGCAACGGGTCATGCTGCAGGGCGGAATGCAGGTGGATCGGTCGCGATCGCTGGAACAGAAGAACCGCCGCGAGTCGGCGGCGCTGGACGTCAAGAATTCCATCGAGCGCGTACATGAGTTTGGGTGCGTGGTGAAGGATCTCGACATCGGGCTCATCGATTTCCCGACGCTGCTCAACGGCCAGGAAGTCTATCTGTGCTGGAAACTGGGGGAGAGCGGCATTCAATACTGGCACGGTTTGCACGAGGGTTTCCGGGGCCGTAAGGCGATCGACGAAGAGTTTCTAGCCCATCATCAAGGCGAGTTGCCTAATTGATGTGCGAGAATTGGGGGAACTGCCACCGGGGAGCAGAGTTTGCTCGCTGCCTCGTAAATTCGCATGCTGCTGAGTAGAGAATTCATTAGTTATCTGTCACGGCAACTGGTGAAGCG